>JASJGO010000158.1:0-17630 GCA_033791505.1 Cycloclasticus sp. | reverse complement strand
GACCAGTTTTAGGTTGTATAGCGCATCTTCATCATTCGGTTTTAGTTTGAGTGATTTTTCATACGCCTGCTTGGCTTCTTTCAGTTGCCCCGCTTTTGCCAGTGCATTCCCTTGATTGTAAAAACCATCGGCTGTTTCAATCGGCTTTAAGGCCTCTGCCGCGTGTTGGTACAGACCCGCTTTATACTGCGCGGCGGCTTTCCACTCGCTGGATTGGAACTGCTCGGCTGCTTGTTCAAATTGCTTGTTTTTAAACGCCTCCTGCGCTTGTTGATCCTTTGTTGCCCATAGGTCTTGCCAACCAAAGGCATACGAAGTTTGTGGCATCGGTAAGATAAGCACCAATAAAAATACCAGTATGCCCTTACGAAAACTGAGCGCCGCCAGTGGCAATATCAATAGCAATAACCAAACCCCTTGTTCATCCCATTGATCGATGAGGCCGTTATTTTGCGAGCTTGCCCCGTCTAATTGCGGCCTGTCTAAGTCCGCCAATAGGCGATTAACGTCGCTGTCATTATCGCTAATCGTGGTGTATACGCCTTTGCCTTTAGACGCTAATAAAGCCAGCGTTGAACGGTCTAATTTAGGCACTAAAATATTACCGTCTGTATCTTTTAAAAAGCCACCACCAGCGAGTTTAACCGGTGCACCTTCATTACTAGCAACGCCTAAAACCGATAGCCTGTAAGCGACTGATATGTTCGCTAGCTGTTCTATTGAGTCCTTATTGACGCCATCACTGATCAATAAAATACTCCCTTGTTGTTGCCCCGCTTGCTGTAATAACTCAACCGCTTGAGTGAGTGCCGCTGCGGTATTTTTACCGCTCGACGGCATAATATTGGGGCTTAGCGAGCTCAGTTGGCTTTCGATGGTCACGGTATCATGGGTTAACGGGGTGACGGTAAAGGCGTCGCCAGAGTACACCACCAAGGCGCTCAAGCCATCTTTACGCTGCCTTAGAATATCTGCAATTTTGTAGCGTGCGCGCACTAAACGGCTGGGTTTAATATCGCTGGCATACATGCTTTGCGACAGGTCTAGTGCGATGACCAAGGCAGCATCATTACGAAACGCAGGGCTTGGCAAACGTTCCCAAGTAGGGCCTGCCAAGGCGATAATCGCCAATACGGCAGCCAGCGATAAACCGCCAAACAGCCAGCGCGATTGCGGTGACGGTTTGTCTTGTAAAATATACGGCAATAACTCGGCGTCGCACACCTCGGCCCAATTGCTTTGATTGAGTTTATTCTTGAATGATAAGAACACGAATACCGCCAGCACTAATAAGGCTAGCAGCCAATATGGGCGGATAAAATGAAAATCGGCCAAACTCATCTAAACCTCTGTCTGGAGATAACGATCAGCGCGGTCAGCAATAAGGCCAGCGCCAACGGCCAGGGGTAAAGCTCACTCATTGGGCGGTAAAATTGCTTGTCTTTTTCCACCGGTTCCAGCTGATCTAATAAGGCATAAATGGCCTCTAGCTCTTCTTTATTACGTGCCCTAAAGTAACGGCCCTGGGTTTTTTCTGCGATCGCAAGCAGCGTTTTTTCATCCAGATCACGTGACGGGTTTACTTTGCGGTTGCCAAATAAACTACGCACGATCATCTCATCCGCGCCGATGCCAATGGTGTAAATTTTAAGCCCGTTATCAGCCGCTAATTGCGCCGCTTGCAAGGGCGTTATTTCACCTGCGGTATTTGCCCCATCGGTTAATAGAATCAATACCCGGCTGTTGTCTTGCTCATTTTTTAAATGTTTGACCGCCAGTCCAATAGCATCGCCGATGGAAGTTGCTGGCTCATCATCAGTAATGCCGATAAAGGCTTCGTTGAGCAGCGTGACTACAGTTTTACGATCAAAGGTTAGCGGTGTTTGCAGGTAGGCGGTAGTGCCAAACAAGATTAAGCCTACGCGGTCACCTACCCGCCTTGTCATAAAGGCACTGGCCACGTGTTTGGTGGCTGTTAATCGGTCGACCCAATCATCGGCTAAGACAAAATCTTTTTCTGACATACTGCCGGATACATCTACCGCTAGCATCAGATCGCGTCCACTGATCATTTGTTCAATCGGTTCACCCAACCACTGCGGTCGACTGCTGGCTAGTACCAATAGCAACCAAGCGATACTGGCGATAATCAGCGGCCATTGTTGCTGCGGCCTACTCAGTTGCGATTTGGCTTGACCAAAATCGTCTAAAAAAGGCACTTTTAACGCCGCCTGTTCCACCGGCGCTTGCGCGCTTAACCACCAACGGCACAATAACGGCAGCGGTAATAGCGCTAATACCCAAGGCCAGGCAAATTGAATCATCTTTTTTGCCCCCGCAGCCAGTCTTCACACAAGCCTGTTAGCGCGGCCAGGTCTAAATTATCCGGCGCGGTTTTGCGGTAGTGCGCATCTGCCAACACGCGCCCCACGCCCTCGCGAAAGGGTGAGCCTTCAACCGATTGATCCAGGTAGTGCAACCACTTATCCCCGGTTAAGGCGGCAGTTTGTTGACGTGAGTCTTGGCTCATCGCCACCCGCCTTAACCACGCCGATAAGGCTTGTAGTTGTTGCAAGGGGTCGTGTTGATTGTTGAGCTTTATCTCGGCTAATACGCGTTTCGCGCTTTTAATCGCGGTGCGCCGAGTGAGCCGTTTATACAGCCAATAAAGCGACCAGATGCTGAGTGGGATGAGAATAAGCAACAGCCACCAGCCAATAGCCGGTGGCCACCAACTAACCGCCTCGGGCAAGTGAATGTCTCGTAACGGCAAGGACTGATCCATTAGCCGAGCACCTGCAGGGGGTCGTCGGTGGTACTGCACTCAAGCAGCGTCATCCGCCATTTTTTACACAGGTTTTTTAGCCGCGTTTGGCGTTGCTGAAATTGTTGTTGGTAGCTTAAAACACGCTGCGTATCGCCGGTATCGAGCAGCGTATCGCGCTCACCGTCGGTCAATCGATAGCGGCCCTTTGCCGGTAAATGACTTTCTAGCGGGTCGTAAATATGGATTAATACTAAGTCGCAATGGCGCGCCAATTTAGATAAGTGCAATTCGACCTTGTCGTTTAAACCACGAAAGTCACTGATGATGTACAGCAAGCTACCGGGGCGGGCGTGTTGTATTAGCCGCGCTAACACCTGTTGCAAACACGCATCCGCCAGCGTTGATACCTTGGGCGCCACCAAGGCATTAAAAAAATGTAATACCGAGCGCTTGCCCGAGGCGGGCTTTAGCTCTTGGCAGCCGTGTTGGGTAAACACCTGACCACCGACCCGATCTCCGTTTAATTGCGCCGCCCAAGCAAATAGCGCCGCCACCTTTGCCGCTTGTACCGACTTAAACACCCCACGGGTGGCAAAGGCCATGGTGGGTCTGGCGTCTACCGAAATAAACACCGGCCGTTCGCGTTCTTCACGAAATATTTTGCTATGGGTGGTATTGGTACGCGCCGTCACCCGCCAGTCGATGCTGCGGATATCATCGCCCGGCTGGTATAGGCGCGTTTCATCAAACTCCATACCACGGCCTTTAAAACGCGAGACGTATTCACCACTCTGCCCCGCCTTAATCCGCTTATGTTGCAGATTGATCAACGGCGCTTTTTTTGCCAGATCGACCAGTGTTTTTAACTGAATGCTGACCCGCTCCTGTTGTTCTACCACCGCGTTCATTTATGGCACAGCGACCCTAGCGATGAGCTCGGCGATAAAGCGATCGGCGGTAATGCCCTCGGCTTCGGCTTCATACGATAAAATCAAACGGTGACGCAATACGTCAAAGGCGATGTCTTGAATGTCTTCTGGGGTTACAAAGTCACGCTGTTGCAACCACGCTTTGGCACGTGCGCAACGATCCAAGGCGATACTGGCACGGGGGCTAGCGCCGTATTGTAACCAGCCAGCAATATCGTCACCGTAAGCCGCCGGTTCACGCGTTGCCAGTACCAATTGTAATAAGTAGTCTTCCAATTCATCACTCATATGCACGTCCAATACTTCTTTGCGCGCATTAAACAAGGTTTGCTGGGTAATTTTATTAATACCCTCTTGTTGCGTCGCATCGCCGCGTGCTTCGGCTCGGGCGAGGGTGAGAATCTCTTTTTCGTGCTGCGCTTTTGGGTAATGGATATTGATATGCAATAAGAACCGATCCAGCTGTGCCTCGGGCAAGGGATAGGTGCCTTCTTGTTCTAACGGATTTTGCGTTGCCATTACCATAAAGAGATCGGGCAAGGGATAACTGGCTGCACCCACGGTAATTTGCCGCTCGGCCATCGCTTCTAATAAGGCGGCTTGCACTTTCGCAGGCGCACGGTTAATTTCGTCTGCCAACACCAGATTATGGAATAAAGGGCCTTTTTGAAACTCGAAGGTCCCTTGTTGTGGCCGATAAATATCGGTGCCGGTTAAATCGGACGGCAGCAAATCGGGGGTAAATTGAACCCGGTGAAAGTTTGCCTCAATGCCTTTACTCAATACATTAATCGCCCGCGTTTTAGCAAGACCCGGCGCGCCTTCCACCAAGATATGGCCGTCGGCTAATAGCGCGATAAGCATCCGTTCGACCAACACCTCTTGACCGATAATATGCTGACAGATATGTGATTTAAGTTGTTGTACCGCTGTTTGTGAGGCGCTTAGATTAACTTCTGATTGTGACATTTTTACCCTTTGAATATATAAACCCGTTGTTAGTTATTCTATAAGAAACTTCTATTTTACTTAAGCGAATGCCTCTTTCATTACTCTATGCTAACTGAGCCGACTTCGATAGCAACAAAACTTCGCACCCGTTTTGATCAATAGCCATTCAAGCTATGGTTTATCTTAACGATAAACCCCAAGTCATAACTTTTGATTAAAAGTAACCAACTTAGTCCTTAGCTGAGGTCTTATTCCATAAAATAACCGCCAAAATAATCATACTTAATTGTACCAATAAGCCTTGTAAATTGGGGTAGATGCCAAATAAATCAAGTCTAATAAAATTAACGGGTGTCGAGATAATCAGTCCTGCCTCTTGCAAGGCAGCCACTCCTTTACCGGCAAAAATAACTGCCAAAATAAACATTAACGCCCCTGTCACTGCAAAAAACTGTCGTAATGGTAAACGCGCGCTATAACGCATAATTAACCACGCTGCTACGACCAACACAGCTAACGCCGCCATAAAGCCACCCAGCCCCATGGCTTTGCCTGCTTCATTGGTTTGCACCCACAAGGCTTGATAAAACAAGATCGTTTCAAACGCTTCACGATAAACCGCGATAAATGACAAACCGGTTAATGTCCATAAGGTGCCAGAGTCCAATGCTTTTTGCATATTGTCATCGATGAATTTTTTCCATTTCGCCGCACTCACCTTACTGTGCATCCAAAAGCCGACATACAATAAAACAACCGCGGCAACAATTGCCGCTAGCCCTTCGGTTATTTCTCGAGAGGCCCCTGAAATAGTCACTAATGATAAGGAGACCCACCAAGTAATCACACCCATGATCAACGCACTGATCCAGCCAATATGAATATAACGTAGTCCGTCTCGGCGCTCAGTTCGAATCAAAAAAGCAATCAAGGCTGCGACGATTAGCAAGGCTTCTAAACCTTCACGAAGCAAGATAAAAAACGCACTACTAAAGGCCGTCATACCAGATAGGCTGGTGTCGCTTAGTAGCTGCTCAGCCAGCGTTAACTTTTGATTAATTAGCAATATTTCATTTTCTATCAACTCAGCAGATTCATTTAGGCGAATTTTATTTCGCAAGCCTGTCATTGCCGCCTCAATCTCAAGCATTAAGGCTTTATCTAAGGCTTTAATGTTTTGCTCTTCTAACTCAAAGCCTTCAAGATAGGCTTCTACTGCCGCTTGATAAGCCATTTCAATATCGCTACTTTTATAAGCAGCCAGCGCATCCAATAACTTTTGTTTGGTAAAAGAAAGGTTTGATTTTTTACCATAGAATAACTCGGGGTGATGGCGTAAATAAACCATGATGTCTGCACCCTTTTCAGTATCAAGCTGTTGCGCCTGAGCCGGTGTGGTTGTCGTCATTGTCTTCAATTCTAATAGGGGACTACCAGTAACATCCACCGCCTTTGACTGACTTGCCATGCCACCTAAATAAAAAGCCAATGACCAGCGCTCTTCTTCACTAAGGTGCCCGTATGCCGGCATCGCCGTATCCGCAACACCTTGTGTAATCGTGCTGTACAAGCCAAACAAGCTACGTTGTTGATAGCGCTCAACATCCTTAAAATTAATCGGTTCTGGTTCCATACCAACCGCGGCTGGGCCATCGCCCCCACCCCCTACACCATGACATGAGGCGCAAAGCTGTTGGTATTGGCGCTGTGCTTTTAGCAGATTAGGCTGCTTTCGCGGCACTACTACAACCTTGTAGGCGGTCGTAATTTGACGCTGCATTTGTACTGTTAGTTGTCTAATGTCCTCCGCCGGCCTTTTTTCCATAATCACCTGGCTTAGCAAACCCGCTTGCTTGATCAGCTCAGCCTTTATAGTTTGCTCAGGGAGTGCGCCCACTTGTTGAACAATACCAGCAGCAAAGTCTTGCATTTCTTCATATTCACCCTGATTGATCACCTCCCCTTGGTCTATCGCCACGGCGTAATCAACACCAACATAATCAATCAACTGCAAAAGTTGTTGTGTGTCAGCGAAAATGGGCCTACTCAGCAGTATTAGGAGAACAAGCGAAAAACGTGAATAATTCATAACAAGCCTTAATAAATAATCAAAAATTAATAATAGTAATGATAATCATTATCATCTGATTATAGTATCTGTTTTTTAAAAACAATGCCAATTTGACCTAATTGAGATAAAAAATAAAACCATTAGCCCTTATACTCTAGCTGTCTATAGCACCCCTATGCGTGCGCAAATCAACAGGCCATAGCAACCTTAGCCAAAAGCCCAAACTTAACAGCCTATTTATGCCCTTAAAACCTCTTGATGTATTAATTATTGGCGCTAGCGCTTCCGGCCTTATGTGTGCGATTGAAGCCGGCAAACGTGGTCGCAAGGTCGTTGTGCTGGATCATGCCAATAAAGCCGGCAAAAAGATCTTAATGTCCGGCGGTGGTCGCTGTAATTTCACTAATTATGAGGTGAGTGCAGATAATTTTATTTCGCATAATCCACATTTTTGCAAGTCTGCGCTGAGTCGTTATAGCCAATGGGATTTTATTGCCCTGGTGAGTGACTACAACATCCCCTTCCACGAGCGTGATCACGGTCAGCTGTTTTGTGACGAGAGCGCTAAAGACATTCTAACCATGTTGTTATCCGAATGCGCGCACGCTGGCGTTGAGATTCAACTCAAGTGCGAGGTCCACGCTATTGAAAAAAATGCGCACGAACGGTTTAACGTTAAAACCTCGCTCGCTGAGTACGAAAGCCAGTCCTTAGTAGTGGCAACGGGTGGCTTGTCAATTCCTAAAATGGGTGCAACGTCGTTTGGTTATAAGTTGGCCAAACAATTTGGCCATACGGTTTGGCCAACCTCCGCGGGGTTGGTACCTTTCACCCTGCAAGATCACGATAAAGATAAGCTCGCTGATTTATCTGGAATTGCGATTGATGCACTAGTTAGCAATGAACGCATAAGTTTTCGTGAGAATATATTATTGACGCATCGCGGCCTGAGCGGCCCGGCTATTTTACAGATATCCTCATACTGGCAAGCTGGTGAGTCGGTAACGATTAACGTATTACCCGATCTGGACGTGTTCGAGTTTTTAAAAACAAAACAGGTCGAACAACCCAATAGTCACTTGAAAACCGTACTGGGTGAACAGTTAGCAAAACGATTTTTAGTAGCATTACTAGGTGAAGACCTTATCAATAAGCCCTTGCAGTCATTCTCGCATCAACGCTTGCAGGAAATTGCCCATCAATTGCAGCAGTGGCAAATTAATCCGAATAACACCGAAGGTTACAGAACCGCCGAAGTAACCCTAGGTGGCGTCAATTGCGATGAGCTGTCTTCACAAACGATGGAATCTAAAACGACGGCCGGACTTTATTTTATTGGCGAAGTCGTTGACGTGACCGGCTGGCTCGGCGGCTATAACTTCCAGTGGGCCTGGTCATCTGGCTGGTGCGCGGGGCAAGTCGTCTAGGACTTATTGCTCGTCTAGCTCTTGCTGACGTGCATCGGCACTTTGTTGCAATACGTTTTCGATATTACGCGTTTTATCCAGCGCGTTGAGCTGGCTATCAAATACGGTCTTTCTATCGGCCGCTGAAGGCGTCGCGCTTTTATCGTCTGTGCAGCCATTTAAGCCGAATAAAACCAACAACAGTACTGGCATGGTGCATTTCATATTTTTACCCCGCTAACCGTTGGCACGAATGCGTGCGTAGACTTCAGAACCGCCGTCTTTCTTTAACAGCAAGACGTCATAATCATCGCGCCGATCACCCATCTCCATCCCCGGGCTGCCTACCGGCATACCGGGCACGGCTAAACCTAGCGCATCTTTAGGTTTTTCGGCTAAAAAACGCTGCATAATATCCGCTGGCACGTGGCCTTCGAACACATAACCTTCTTTAGAAACGCCGGTATGACATGATTGGTATTGGGGTGCGATAGTAAACTGTTGCTTCACTGCGTTTAAATCTGCCGGGTGGTGTTTCGTTGCATCAAACCCATTCGCTGCAATATGGTCGATCCATTTCACACAACAGCCACAAGTTGGGCTTTTATATACATCCAACTGAACTAGCTCAACAGGCTTAATATTCTTCGTCTTTTGTGACTCAACTGCATTGTTATCAGAACACGCCGCTAGCGTAAACAGCATTAATAAACCATATAAGCAGTTAGTGTTTCTTAAAATACCTTTCATATTTATCGCGTCCTTTTCGGTTTCAAACACAGTGGGGTTATGCCTTATTTTATACAGAATAAGCGAGGGGAACTGATAAACAAAGCAAAAAAATGATGGTTGTGAGTTAAATAGCGCTGAGGTAGTATCAATTAACTATTTCTAATCAGCCTATCTTTTCTGTATGAGCCTTCCTGCTGAACACCCACTACGCCAGCGTTTATTTAACGAGTCGCACGCCAGGCCTTACGCCGAGTTATCCGTTCCTTTACAGGTATCGTATCTGGTTTTATTAACCGGCGAGGTGTCGCCAGCTCAAGAATGTGAACATTTACGCTTGCTAGCCGAACGTTATGCGGTAGCGCCGCCGATTGATAGTGCCACGCATTTCGACGCTGATTTTGGTCCATTTACTATTAAATGGGAAAAACACACCGAATTTTCGAGCTATTCTTTTTTTGCCAAAAAACAATCCAACCAGCCCTTTGCGAACAAGGTCATCGATGAAGTACCCGACGATTGGCTTACGGCTATAAAAGGTGAGTTACTGGTCGCTCAACATATTGAAATTCTGTCAGCAACTGAACATAAAATGGATCAACGAGCGGTATCCGCGCTCTTTCAGGAAGATAGTCTAGTCGGTAGTTTCGTTGGTGGCACGGCAGCCGAGGCCTGGACTGACTTCAGGATGAAAAAAGATGGTTTCAGTCAGCTACTGGTGTTAAATAATAGCTTAACGCCGCAGACGACCAGCCGCTTAGTGCAACATTTATTAGAACTAGAAGCCTATCGCATGTTGGCATTGCTGGGTTTTCCGTTAGTGGAAAAGTACGGCAAAACCATTACTGAAATGGGTCAGCGCCTAAAGGACTTAACCCAGAGAATGTCTAGTACGGACAGCTTAGAAGAAGATCACTCGCTACTACAGGATCTAACGACACTGGAAGCAAATATCGAGCAAATTATCGCTGCTACCTCCTACCGATTTAGCGCGACACAGGCTTATAAGTCGATAGTGATGGATCGCTTGCGCGGAATTCGTGAACATAGGATAGAAGGTAGACAAATGCTTTCGCGTTATCTTGAACGGCGCTTCCAACCCGCCATGAATGCCTGCGATTCTGTCTCGTCACGCCTGGAGAGTCTATCAAGTCGCGTCGCTCGAGCCAGTCAAATTTTAATGGCCCGTGTCGACTTAGCTCTCGAGTCACAAAACCGTGATTTACTTAATTCAATGGATAGACGCGCAAAGCTCCAGTTACGCTTGCAACAAACCGTTGAGGGTTTATCGATCGCCGCCATCAGCTACTACGTCGTCGGGCTAATGAGTTACCTCGCCAAGGCGCTTAAAGTCATGAATGTGGCTATAGACGTTGACCTTTTCGTTGGCGCATCCATTCCACTGGTGGTGATCGGCGTTTGGTTTGCCGTAAGAAGAATCAAAAAGCGCTTAATTACTGACAACTAAAAATAACTCGTTAAAGCTACTTTAATCTTGCCCCAGCTCGTGAAAGAACGTTTCCTCGATTGAAGCTGGGCTCATGGGCTTACTAAATAAATAGCCTTGTATTTGCCCGCAACCCATCTCTTGCAATATCACTTGTTGCTCAAGGTATTCAACGCCCTCAGCGACAGTCGATAAACCCAGGTTGCTTGCCAATTGGACGATCGTGTGCGCAATAGCGGCGTCCTTAACATTGTTGACAATCTCGTCTATAAACGATTTATCAATTTTCAAGGTATCAATCGGGAAATTTTTCAAATACGAAAGCGAAGAATAACCCGTACCAAAATCGTCTATTGCTAACTTAATACCCAGTTTTTTAATCTTGAACAACAGCGGAATCGCTTCAGAAACGTCATTAATAATAGCCGTTTCTGTGATTTCTAATTCTAATAACGTTGGATCTAGACCAGAAATACTAATCGCCTGCTCCACCTGTGAGGGTAAACACTTTTTATTAAACTGCAAGGCAGACAAATTTACCGCCATTTGATAATTGTTGCCGTGTGCGTCTTGCCATTTTTTTGCCTGACAACAGGCTGTGGTCAAGACCCACTGGCCCATTTCAACGATTAAGCCGCTGCTCTCCGCTACGCCGATAAAGTCCAATGGAAACAAAAAGCCTTTGGTCGGATGTTGCCAACGCACTAGTGCCTCAAAACCCACAATAAGCTGGGTTTGTGTGTTGATTTGCGGCTGGAAATGCAGTTCAAGTTGGTCACCATCGATTAAGGCTTGCCTTAAATCCATTTCGAGTTTCAACTGATCTTGTAAAAACTTATTCATCTCAGCAGAAAATAATTGGTAATTATTGCGCCCTTGATCTTTGGCGTGGTACATCGCGACGTCTGCGTGTTGTAACAGGGTGTCCACGTCAACTCCATCGTCAGGATAAAAAGCCACCCCAATACTGACGGTTATTTGTGCTTCATTGCCCTCTATGGCAAAGGGTTCTTTAAACCGGTCTATTATTCGTTGCGCAATTACCGCTACGTTTTCAACCGATTCTACCTCACATAAGATAACGGTAAATTCATCTCCTGCTAAACGAGCTACTTTGTTTTCGCCCAAAGGCTCGGCATTCTTTGTGACGCCAACAACGTCTGACATACGAACACAGTCTTTTATTCTATCGGCCGCCTGACAAAGTAATTCGTCACCCACGTGATGTCCAAAAGAGTCATTCACTTGTTTAAACCGATCGAGATCAACAAATAATAACGACAGCCTTTCGTCGCGCCTTTTAGCCGTAGCAAGAGCCGACTCTAATTGGTTAATAAACAAGCGCCGGTTAGGCAGCTCGGTGAGCGTATCATAATAGGCGTAGTAGGCTACTTCTTGTTCGGATTTTTTACGGCTTGTAATATCATGAATAATGCCAGTAAGTCGGCCATTTACTATTTCGGTTCGATCATTGACGTACAAAACATCTTCGCCACGGACAATTCTGTATTCAATATCATAAGCTTGTTTATTCTTTAATACGCCGTGCACGGCGTTACTAAATAAAGCACGGTCGTTGGGATGCAGCATGGACAAAACCATGTCATAATCAACCGGTTGCTGTAATTCAATATCGAGTATTCGATACACTTCATCCGAGCACTCGATATAAGGCGATTCAAAATCCCATTCCCATGAACCAATTTTAGCTATCGTTTGTGCTTTGGCTAACTTTTCTTGGTTGGTTTTTAACTCAACGAGATTGTGATTAGATTTAAGGATATAACGCACACGATGGTTGAACAGCGGCCACTTAAGCGGCTTAGTCATAAAGTCAGTTGCACCACAGGCAAAGGCTTTATCTATATCTTCCGGGTGATCTAAAGCGGTCACCATCACAATAGCTTTCTGCTGAGTACCGGGTAGTTTGCGAAGTTCAACACAGCATTCAAAACCATCCATACCATCCATAGTGACGTCTAGCAGGGTTAAGTCGGGAGAATGCTGTTTAAATAGTTCTATCGCCTGCTCGGCACTTTCTGCTTCGATCACTTTGAATTGTTTGTCGGATAACGCGTGCCGCATTAATAAACGAATAGCCGGGTCATCGTCAACGATCAAGATTACGTCAGACTTCATTCGTTATACTCCTTCATTTTTTCTTTTATTGCCAGCAAGGTTTGCCGCAAGATATCATCCAATTCCGTGATCATTTCCTCAGCGTTGTCTGTGTCACCTTCACGGCCATTTTGTTCAAACTGGCTGGCCAGTGCTGATAATCGCAAGGCGCCAATATTAGCCGAACTCGATTTTAGCGAATGCGCCGCTTTAAAAAGCGATTCGGCATTCCGTTCGGATACCGCCTTCTTTATTTGCTGTATTAAGCCTGGCGTATGTTCAAGGTATAAATCAACGATGCTTCTAACGAGAGCTGCTCCAGAGTCGCTGGCCATATCAGCAATTTCATCTAATTGTTGGGTCGCTAATATGATTTCGTTGTTTTTTACGCGAGCTGTGCTTTTTGGTAAATCTGTTTTTTCCAGTTTTTTGAACAGCCATTGATTTAAACAGTTATTCAGTGTTTGACGAGTGAACGGTTTTAAGACAATATCACTTCCGCCTGCACGGCGAAATTTACGCCGAACCGTTTGCTGAATATCAGCGGTCAGCGCGATTATTGGCGTCGAATAATTGATAGAATCCGCGCCTAGCTCACGAATTTTTTCTGTAGCAACTAAACCGTCCATTATGGGCATATGATAGTCCATAAAAATCAGGTCATATTTTTTAGTCGTGGCCCGTGCCAGGGCTTCTTCGCCATTATCGACTATATCGCAATCCTGGTTAAGGCTTGATAACAAACTTCTTACGACTAACTGATTAACCGGGTTATCTTCGGCAACCAATATGCTCGCTTTTGCTGATAATTTTTCCACTTGTTGTGGTTCTATTTCAGCGATCGCGTGTATCTCCAACATAGGCACCATTGGAACAGTAAACCAGAAGGTACTACCGCTACCCTGTTCGCTGCTAACCCCCATTTTGCCGTTCATCAAATCACACAATTGCCGACAAATAGACAAACCAAGACCCGTACCACCGTATTGCCGGGTAATGGTGCCATCGGCCTGGATAAAAGGAGAAAAGATATCCTGTAGCTTAGATTTTTCTAAACCAATACCTGTGTCTGTTACTTTAAAGTTGATGTTCCACTCAGAACCTACCGAGTCACTCGACACATGCAGCGAAACAGATCCGGCATGAGTAAACTTGATCGCATTGCCGATTAGATTATTTAATATTTGTTTTAGCCTAACGGAATCGCCTATAAAATAATCGTGATCCAACTTAAACTCATTACAGTTTAGCGTGATGCCTTTGTGCCTGGCGTTACTTTCATGTAATTCGAGTGTTGTTTTCACAAGACTCGGGAGATCAAATTGATGTGTGTCTAATTCGAGTTGGCCCGAATCCAGTTTTGAGAAATCTAAAATTTCAGTCAATAACTCTAATAGCGTTTTGGCTGAAGAATTTAGCAGTCGAACTTGTTCGTTTAAGGCATCTCCAAAATCATGTGTTTTGAGCACTTCGGCAAAGCCTATTACGCCATTCAGTGGCGTTCTTATCTCGTGACTCATTACCGCTAAAAATTCAGACTTAGCCTTACTTGCTTTATTGGTCAACTCAAGCGCGTCTTGCAAATCCTTAGTACGATCGACAACGCGCTTTTCCAAATTTTTATTGGTGTTCTCTAATTGAGAACCGCGCCGCTCGATCATAGCGACCATATTATTAAAATCGTTGGCTAGCTCCTCAAAATCATCGCCCGTTTTTATATCGACGCGTTGACTATAGTCTTTTTCATTGTTGATTTTATGGATAACACTTAGCAGTTGTGTTAAAGGTTTAGAAACCAAGCCCTGAATCCAAAACATTACTCCGAAGGCTATTATCATCGCTGCTAATGCGGCGGTCGAAACCACCATATAAAAGCGGTTTATTTGCGCAGTTAAAGAGCCCATATTATCGGCAATATGTAAAACGCCTACTAGCTCATCGCCGGATATTATTGGTGTATAAGAGTGCAAACCGTGTTGGTCATAGATAATACGCTTCTCTCTTATCTGCATTATTACTGTTCCAGCTAGATGTGGGTGCTCTTCAACACCTTCATCTGACGATTTTGAGTAACGCACAAAAGACGAGCCGCTGGCGTCGATCAACTCCGCGCTTACTATATCTTGTCTCGCCTTTAACGCCAACAAGGTATGTTGAGCGGCTTCTTTATCAGCAAACATAAGAGCGGCTTGAATGTTATCAGCCACTACTTCGGCTAGTATCATTAAGCTTTCTTCGGTCTGGGTTTTAACCGCGCTTTGTTGTTGCTGAATAATGATGATGGAAAGCAGGCCTATCGTCACTAAAATGCCCATCATCATAGACAGCATCATTTTTGCTTTGATTGAATTCAACATAAATGCACCCTCATTGCTTTACTTCCAGGGCGAGTTTGAGCACTTTGGCGCTGATGTTCAGCCCAGCTCGTTTTAGCTGGGTTTGGTCGATCTTGAATTTCATCCGGTCACCTACTGCTACCAATTCAATCATGCCGCCAACACCGACAAATCCTTTGCTATCAGAAATAGTTAGCACACTTTTATCACGCGCCGCTAATAATACTTTTTGAATTGACTCTTGATTCGTTTGATCAAGATAGACTAATTGACAGCCATTAATATCGTCCTCACTCGTTAAGTGATGGATTTTAATATTACTGTCGGCTACTTTTTTACCGGCTAGTCGCTGAAAGCCTGCAGCAAAATCCTTATTGTAATAACAGAACGTTAAATCTTCGGAGGCCAAAGGTGCCGGCCACTGGGTAAATTTTGCAAAATTATAGCTCAGCGCCACCTGCAGGTTGATATCAGCCCTAGCCTCTCCATAAGACAGGGCTGGAATCAATAACAATATCCATATATTCCATTTCATACGCGAGTCCGATTAAAAGTTATACCTTACTGTTATGCGCGCATTAATCCCGGCGTCTGGCATGCGAACAAGAGGGCTATCACTACTATTTGGCGTATCAAAATCGCGATCAAAGACGTTATTGATTCGCATTTGCAAATCCAGACCCTTTATTGGCGTAAGCGCAGTCAAGGCTAGATTAGACACCACATTACTGGGGGAATTAAATGTCTCTCCGAACCATTCCAGATGGTAACTATCGCTTGCCTGCGTCTCCCAGGCTAAATACAGTTTATCTTTTACAATAGGGCCGTCAATCATCACTTTAGCCACCCAAACTGGGCTGACCGCCAAGCGTTTGCCCAAATCATCCTCAGAGTGTTGTACGTTCAAATTGGCCGACATCGTCCAGTTGTTCTGTAACAAATATTTAGCGCTAGTTTCCCAACCATAGGCTTTAATATCACCAATTTGTTGATACTGTAAATCCTCATCGTCAGTTTCAACCTGGCCAATTAAATCCGTTAATTTATAATGGTAAAACGAGTTGACCCATTCAAAGTTCTTTGACGGCTGCCAATGAAGGACTAACTCATGTGTGGTGATAGACTCATGCTCTAAGCTTGTGTTACTTAAGTATTCCTCTGTTTCATCATCGTCTTGCAGTGCGGCGTCTAGACCATACACGCTTTCATATTGAACCGGTGATCGAAAGGCTTTACCGCTAATCGCTTTTATCGTCAGCTCGGGTGTTGCCTGCCAAATTAGTGCAACCCTACGGCTAACATGGCTAGCATTTAGCTTACTATCATCCATTCGAGCACCCACATTCAAGCGCCAAGACTCAGCAAATTGCCAATCGTCTTGCAGGTAGACAGCCAAGGAGTGGTCTTTAATGTTATGGGCAAAGTACACGTAGTCAGCTTCACCGTCGCCCAAATCAAAATTGGTGACTCGAGTTTTGCCTTCTTTACGCGCTTCCATACCTGCGACAATAATATGGTCTTGCCAGTTAGTGAACGTTAATCGTGACTCGACAATCCATCGGTGCGCTTCTGTTTCGTCACGGTTAACAACTCTGGGATTATCTTCATCTTCTCCATAGCTGTACGGAAACTCGCCGGTATAATAACTGTCTTGATAATTAATGCTATTAAACCACTCGACACCCCCACTTAATTGCGCGTTATAACTGGCACCAAGGCTGGTATAACGATCACGATTAAACAGGCCATCGTCGTTAAAATTGGTCCAATACAAGGGAACCGAAGGTTCGCTTGTTCTGTCACCGTGAAAAAACGTTAGGGTCAGGTCACCCGCGGATAGTTTTGCAAACAACTCTTTATCGTCCGCCTTATCGCGATCATCCACGTGGCCACTAGTAATTATTTCACCATCGGCATCGGTTAATTCATTCACCACGCCTTCGGGGTAGTTACTGTCTTGCCCAGAGCGGCGCATTCTTTTTACCGGCCAGCAAGACATTCGTGCCGTTAGCAAATTCATTTGAATAATTAAATCTGAGTGTTTTTCGCTGTTCGGTGTCGGCATCGGCCGCCAGCTCAACGTGATTAGTTTGGCCAGAACCCGACTTGGTAAACACGTTAATCACACCAAACATCGCGTGGGAACCATAAATGGCCGAGCCAGGGCCCGGGACGTATTCGATTTTATCGATTAACGATAGATCAATAGGGAAACTGTTTTCAATGGTTGCTTGACCATAAATCGCATCATTAAACGGCACACCGTCAACCAATAGAAGCACCCGCGTATTATAGTCACCGGGGATAGATAAACCACGCGCACCAAGGTAGCTGTAGCTGCCGTCACTTGTGAATGAAAGCCCAGGCAAGGTGGCTAAGGCTTGATCTAAATTACGCCAGCCGTAACGCCTGATATCATCCGAGGTAATCACTTTAACCGCGGAAGGCGCTGCTTTCACCGTTTGTGAGTACTTAGAAGCCGAACTAATTTCGACGTTTAGTAAATCCTCAAACGATAAGTCTAATAACTCATCAGCAGATACGGTTGCAGCACTTATCACAGGTATCAAACCAAGCGTTAACAGTGTCATGTATTTTTTGTTTTTTAACTTTTTCATTTATTCCAGCCCAATAAATTAGTGTAGTTAGCTTTCACAATATTGATGAACAATATTTTTTAAATAGTTTTCTATATCTAGAGTCTAGTTGAGTTTATTTTTTTTACTCATTCAAATGATTTTATTGTTATTTAACTTCCTGGGCGAGCTAGAGAAAAACTTCAGGTAGCTATTAAAAACAGGCTGTCACTCCAATAATATTTTTTGCAGTTGCCGTTTTCCAGATATTTCATGCGGGCATAAAAAAACCACTCACAT
>JASJGO010000157.1:0-9729 GCA_033791505.1 Cycloclasticus sp. | reverse complement strand
AGTTTTTAGATAAAAAAGAAGTGGCAGAGCTTAAACGAATTACCAGTATCTAAGCGCTTACTACTTTATTTCTACCCGTTTCCTTTGCTTGGTATAAGGCTTTATCCGCACGCTGCATAATAGTTTCAAGCGTATCGTTTGCCTGGTGGTGTGTTAAACCAATACTGACGGTGAAGTTAAAGCTTTTTTCATCCTGTTGAATGTCGATATTCTGCACGGCTTTTCTTAAGCGCTCTGCTAATAAGTTGGCGCCTTCTAAGTCGGTGCTGCTCAGCAATATTGCAAACTCTTCGCCACCGAGACGGAAAATATGATCGCTTTCACGGGCGGTTTCTGTAATACATTGAGTCAGAGCGATTAATGCCTTGTCTCCCATTGCGTGGCCATACGTATCATTAACCTTTTTGAAAAAGTCTATATCCAGCATTAGCAGAGTTAAATCGGCTGGGTAACGCTTGATTAAAGCCGTTTCTTTTTGGAATAAGGACTGTAGTGTAGAGCGATTTAAAACACCCGTTAAAGGATCGGTGTGGGCAGACTGGATAGCCTGGAGATATAAAAGCGTATTTTTTAAAGGGTATAGCAAAGCGCTTAAATGGTTTTCAATCAGTTTTAACTCGTCCTCGTTAAAACGTTGCCGACGCATAAACTTCATTTTTCCAAGCGAGGTATTTTCGATTGCCAGGGTGTATTCGCAGGTATGGTTAGTGCGTTGTCCGTGTTGAATGTTAACGCCGATTTCGCTGTGCTCAAAAGTGAATCCACTATGCGTGACGGTATTTGAAAGTTCTGCGCTAAATATAGGCAATAACTCATCCAGGTTTATCGTGGTTTGTAATGCACTGATAAGCCTCTGATGATTAATTGGGTCGCTAAATTGCTCAAAAGCTAAATCCTGATTAGCGACACCAGTTTTAATTTTTTTTAACTCCATTGTCATTTGGTCTGTTGATATGGCCATGGTTCACCTTTCTTATTAAATTTTGGTAAACATAAAGCCAGAAGCGTGCCAATAATAAATAAACCTTTAGAAACAATAGGTTATAATTAACATATTATAATAACGGTGTTGTTTTAGTTAATATGACGATTTATTGACGCAAGAAAATGGACCGTTAAAGTTCAAACATTTATTTGCTATAGTCAAAATAAGCAAGTTTTTTTATTTCCCACTCGTGGTCGATATCTTTAATGTCGATGTACCATTTACCGGCTTTTGGCAGGATAAACGGCGATTGATAAACGCCATTGCTTATTCTTGTCAGCGTTAAAGACTTATCGTGCTGACTAATGGTTGAGTGCCTTAAATCGACGATTAAGTTCGGCGGGTCAACTTTCAGGCCATTTAGATGAACAGTCAGTGTTGTGCCATTAACAATAATATCGGCGGTTAGCCCAAGTTGTTTGGCATTTTCTTCCAATTGCTTGCTGGAGTTGATAGCAAGGCCTTCTTTGTAATAATTACCCGACACCAGTGAAGGTTTGTTATTTTGCGCAATGACAAACGTGATGACACTGGCAATAACCACCGACAGCGGGAGTAATATTAAAAACCAGGGCCAAAATTGCTTGTACCATGGCAGCTTAGATGCTGAGACATTATTCATGCTTTAGGGGTCCAATGGTCCAATAAATCGTCCTTCTGACGCTGTCTTGATAGAGGGGTATTCCATGGCTTGAAGGGATAAAGAGATTTTTATCGAAGGTTTATGTAAGGCTTCTGGCTGAGCGGATAACAGTAGTGGTGCTTCTAACACCTGACCAGCTTTAACGTAAATGGGATCGATGATAGAAAGCTCAATATCATCAATTCCGCTGACTTTTAATTTATAGCGATGGTCTATAAGATCCATATTGAGTATTTTAATGGTGTAACTATTGCTAATAGTGCCGTCATAGCTCTCGCGATACAAGGTGTTCCTATCCCTTAATATGTTTAGCGCAACTGAATCTCGAGTTTCAATGGAATAGATCACGCCGGATAAAATACTAATCAGCAGGAGGGTGTAAATGATAACTCTGGCACGGAGGATTTTTGTTGGCTTGCCATCAAGGCTGTTTTCGGTCGTATATTTGATCAGACCAGGGGGGTAATCCATTTTATCCATTACGTCATCGCAAACGTCTATACAGGCTGCACAACCAATGCATTCGTATTGTAAGCCGTCTCGAATATCAATGCCGGTCGGGCAGACCTGAACGCATAGCGTGCAGTCTACGCAACTGCCAAGGTTTTTTGCTACGGGGTCTTGTCCTTTTTTTCTGCTGCCACGAGGTTCGCCTCTGAGCGCGTCATACGAAATGACCAGCGAGTTTTTGTCTAACATAGCGCTCTGGAAGCGAGCGTATGGGCACATATACATACAAACTTGCTCGCGCAACCAGCCTGCATTGGCATAGGTCGCCAGACTATAAAAAATCAACCAGAAGGTTTCCCAGGGCCCTAACTGGAAATTCATAATACTGGTCGATAATTCTCTTATTGGGGTAAAGAAGCCAACAAAAGTAAAACCCGTAAAGGCGGCAAAAATAACCCATAGGGTATGTTTAGTGGCCTTAATGCGAAACTTATTTAAACTATTGGCCTGTTTGTCTAACTTCATTTGTTGGGATCGAGTTCCTTCCACTTTACGCTCAATCCATAAAAATACTTCGGTCCATACGGTTTGAGGACAGGCGTAGCCACACCAGAGACGGCCAGCTAAAGCGGTAAAAAGAAAGAGCGCAAAGGCAGCACAAATCAGTAGTAAAGTGAGATAAATAAAGTCCTGTGGCCAGAATATCCAATGAAAAATGTAGAACTTACGAGCGGGTAGATCAAGAAGAACAATCTGATGATCGTTTAGATTAATCCAGGGTAATAGGTAATACAGCCCGAGTAGTACCGTAATGCCTAGAATTCGGAGCTTGGCAAATAAACCATGAACTTCTCGTGGGTACAATTTTTTGCGCTTTTCGAAAAGCGTCGACTCTATAGAGCCGTTTTGCTCGGTAGCCATTACTTATTAGATGCAGCGCGTGAAAAAATAATAGAAAACAAACCGCTCCAGGCGCAAACGCCCCAAAAGAAAAAGAAACCAATTGAGTAAGCCGCTAAATAGCTTAGATCATGAAATCCCATCTGCGCGGCAATCAAAAGCGGGTCAATAGCGCTGAAAATAATGCCGCTCAGTGCACAGGCCATCCAGAAGGATGGCCATAATGTTCCGATAATAATGCGCTTTTTGCTGAGTTCCACCGGATAACTATTTTTTCGATAAGCCGTAGACGTATGCACTGAGTACGTGCACTTTGTCCTTACCTAAAAAGTCTTTGTTCGCAGGCATATGACCGTTACGACCTTTAGCAATGGACTCTGTCACCTTCTTACGCGATGCGCCATATAACCATACTTTGTCGGCTAAATTAGGTGCGCCAAGCAATGAATTTCCAGTTCCATCCGCTTGATGGCAGGCGACACAGTAACTTGCAAAAATTGCTTTACCGCGCTGCGCATCGGTCGCTTTGTGCTCTCTGCCGCTTAAACTAAATATATAATCGGTCAGGTAGCCAATTTGTTGTGGCTTTAAGACCGATTCCCACGCTGGCATGGTGGCGTCGCGTCCATTCAGAATACTTTGATGGATGTCGGACGGGGTACCGCCCCAAATCCACTCATTATCCGTTAAGTTTGGATAACCCCTAGAACCACCAGCGTCTGATGCGTGGCATTGTGAGCAATAGTTAACGAATAAACGTTGGCCCATTTTTTGCGCGCCTTCATTTTTACTCAGTTCTTCGATAGACGTTTTTGAAAATTGGCTAAAGAGAGGACCGTAATTTTCTGTTGCATCGGCGACTTCTTCGTTATATTCCTTGTCAGATGTCCAGTTGAACACACCAGAATACGTAGTGAAGCCGGGATACACCACAAGGTATAATAAGCCCCAAACGATGGTGATGTAGAACATGTAAAGCCACCAGCGCGGCATCGGGTTGTTCAGCTCGGTTAAGTCGCCATCCCAGACGTGGCCGGTAGATTCACCTTGATTAACATCGCCTTTTTTTGGTTTTGCGACCCATTTAATAAGCCAGTAACAGCCAACGATGTTTAACAGAATAACAATATCAACAATGATAGACCAAAATAAATTCATTTTTTGCTCCCTTCTAGCGGCTTACTAATTCCATCATTTTGAAAGGGAATATTGGCGGCGTCTTCAAACTCCTTTTTGCGATTTTTGCTGTACGCCCAAATGCAGATGGCGATAAACAATATAAACAGCAGTAGGGTAAAAATAGAACGGATGGTATTAATATCAAGCATGGCTTATCTCCTTGTGCTCACGTGAGTGCCGAGAACCTGCAGGTAAGCTATTAGCGCATCCATTTCAGTTTTCCCTTCAACCGAAGCAGGGGCGTTGGCAATGTCTTCATCGCTATAAGGCGTGTTGAGCATGCGAAGTGCGCGCATTTTAGTGGCTACCAATTCACCGTCGACAAAGTTATCTGCAAGCCACGGGTACCCCGGCATATTAGATTCCGGTACCACCGAGCGAGGGTTGGATAAATGTAAGCGATGCCAATCATCACCATAACGACCGCCGACGCGTTGTAAGTCTGGCCCCGTTCTTTTTGAACCCCATTGGAAAGGCCTGTCATAAACGAATTCCCCAGCGAGCGAATAATGACCATAGCGTTCGGTTTCAGCGCGAAAGGGGCGAATCATTTGTGAATGACAGCCATAGCAACCTTCTTGAATATACACATCACGGCCGGCTAGCTGTAATGAGTTATACGGCATAAGACCGGAGACGGGTTCGGTGGTTTTTTTGATAAAAAATAAAGGAACGATTTCTATCAATCCACCAACTGAAATAACTAGGATGATCAATACCATCATCAGCCCGATATTTGTTTCTACTTTTTCGTGACTCATTTTATCTGCTCCAGCTATACAGTTTGTGGCACAAGTACGCGAGACGGCTCGGCGCCTTGAGTGGTTTTATACACGTTATAGGCCATAATGAGCATGCCGACTAAAAACAGCACGCCACCCATTAAACGTATGATATAGAAGGGAATCATGCGCAATAGAGACTCAACAAAACTGTACGTTAGTGTTCCGTCCTCGTTAATAGCGCCCCACATCAAACCTTGCATAACACCGGCAATCCACATAGAGGTAACGTATAGAACGATACCAATGGTGGCGATCCAAAAATGCGTTTCAACGAGTTTCATGCTGTGCATATCCTGCTTGCCAAACAACTTGGGAATTAAATAATACAACGAGCCGATGGTTATCATCGCTACCCAGCCCAGCGCGCCGGAGTGGACGTGGCCGATGGTCCATTCGGTATAGTGCGATAAAGCATTCACCGATTTGATAGCCATCATCGGGCCTTCAAACGTCGACATGCCGTAAAAAGACAAGGAAACGATCAGGAACTTAAGAATCGGGTCGGTACGAAGCTTCTCCCATGCGCCGGATAAGGTCATAATGCCGTTGATCATGCCACCCCATGAAGGCGCTAATAAGATGATAGAAAAAGCGGCGCCGACGGATTGAATCCAGTCAGGCAACGCCGTGTAATGAAGGTGGTGCGGCCCAGCCCACATGTACACAGAGATCAACGCCCAAAAGTGAACGATGGATAACCTGTACGAATAGATAGGGCGTTCGGCCTGTTTTGGCACAAAATAATACATCATGCCGAGGAAGCCGGCGGTTAAGAAAAACCCTACTGCGTTATGGCCATACCACCATTGAACCATCGCATCGGTAGCGCCAGCGTATATGGGGTAAGACTCCGTTAAGCTGACCGGAATAGCGAGTGAGCGAACGATATGTAATAAGGCAACGGCAATAATAAAGGCGCCAAAAAACCAGTTAGCAACGTAAATATGTTTTGTTTTACGTTTCATGATGGTGCCAAAAAAGACGATCGCGTAAGACACCCATACAACGGCAATCAGTAAATCAATTGGCCAGATAAGTTCAGCGTATTCACCGCCCTGTGAGTAGCCGAGCGGTAAAGTGATGGCGGCAAGAACGATAACAAGCGTCCATCCCCAAAAAACAAAACTGGCCAGTGCGTCACCAAATAGTCGTGTCTGGCAGGTTCGCTGCACGACGTAAAATGACGTAGCCATAAGTCCCGAGCCACCAAATGCAAAAATAACCGCATTGGTATGTAAGGGTCTTAGGCGGCCATAGCTAAGCCAGGACACATCAAAATTTAGCGCGGGCCAGACGAGCTGCGCGGCGATAATGACGCCAACGAGCATGCCGACTATTCCCCAAACAATAGTCATGATGGAAAATTGCCGAACGACGGTGTCGTTAAAAGTGATGTTGCTCATATATGAATCTCATTGTTTAAAATATGCACTGATAGTGTACTGGCTTAACGAAGGCTCGTCATGCTGAGCTGCAGCAAAACTGACTTATATCAGGTTTATAGATTAAATAAGAGGGTTCAACTTTGCGCGCAAATTTGGCGCGTATACTCTGCGTTAACTAAGGGTTAGTTAACAGGTTTTTTAGACCGTCGAGATCATTTATTTTGATTCGACGTTGGTGTTGAAGTGTTATGAATCTGTCGCGTTCAAGCTTACGTATGCCGCGACTGACCGTTTCAGGCGAGAGATTAAGGAAATTTCCCATTTCAGTACGGGATAAAAAGAAATTAAACTCGGTATAGATATAGCCGCCTGCGCGGTACCTTTCGGCCAGATCGAGCAAAAAAGAAACGATTCTTTTTTCGGCGCTTACTTTGCCAGTGGCAGCATTATTATTGCTATCGTTAATAGCTTTGCTGGCGTGTTTTAGCAGCTGTTTATAAATGCTGGGAATGCTTTTATGTAGCTTATCTAGATTTATTTCGCAGATATTACTGGTTTCGAGGGCCTGTATAGAGCATTGATACTGGCCTTCTGCGAGGCCATCAAAGCCGATAATTTCGCCAGGCAAGTAAACGCCCATAACGTCTTCATTTGACTCCTGGTTTAAGGTGGTTATTTTAACGGAGCCTGATTTAAGCGCGTAGAGTGACTCGAAAGGTGAGTGTTGGCGATACAGAATATCTCCGTTACGCAATAATTTGGTATGGCTAACAGAATCGTCTAGCAGTTCAATATCTTGCTGGTTAAGTCCATGCGGTATGCAAAGCTCACCCAGGCTGCAATTTGAGCAGGATACGCTTAGTTCTCTGAATAAATTATTGGCTGCTGTGCTCATCGCTATTAATAAATTTTGGTTAACAGTATATTACGTAATTCGTCGTCAAAATAAAATATTGGGTTAACGCGTTGGAAGATAAAGTAAAGCACCGTCCAGTCTGTTTCCACTGCGGTCTTAATGTACCACAAGAAAGTCGCTATGGCCTTAATTTTGAAGGCCAGTGGCGTGTTATGTGCTGCCCCGGTTGCGAGGCGGTGGCGCAGGCTATTATTGATAATGGCCTATCCAGTTTTTATCAAAAAAGAACGGCGTATACGCCGCCTTCGCTGGCGCTGCCCGACGAGTTAAAAAGTTATGATCATGATCAGCTAATCGCTGCGCCTTCACTCCCGAAAGACGAGGTTATTGAACGCTCACTGATAATAGAAGGTATCACTTGTTCTGCCTGCATTTGGCTGCTTGAAAAACACGTCCGTCAGTTATCCGGCGTTCTATCTTTTAATGTTAATTACGCCACGCGACGGGCGCAGCTCAAAATTGATCGCAATGCTGTACGACTAAGCGAGGTATTGGCGGCCATTCAGTCCATTGGTTATCGGGCCTTACCGTATGACGCGAGTAAACAATTTACGGCCCTGCAAAAAGAGCGTAAGGACTTTTTAGCACGAATCGGCGTGGCGGTGTTTTGCAGTATGCAGGTGATGATGCTTACGCTGGGCATTTACATCGCTGATGCTAACGAAATAGACCCTGAGATGTTGCTTTTTTTAAAGTGGATTAGCGCCTTGCTGACCTTCCCAGTGCTTATGTTTTCTGCCAAACCTTTTTTACGAGCAGCTTACCGTGATATAAAAAATAAAATGCCGGGAATGGATGTGTCAGTTGCGCTAGGCATTAGTTTGGGTTTTCTAGCCAGCCTTTTTAATACTTATCGGGCTGAGGGCGACACCTATTACGAATCCGTTTGTATGTTCGTGTTATTCCTTTTGTTAGCACGCTACGTGGAGTTTTTAACGCGCTGGTACGCGATCAGCTCAAGTGAACGGCTCACCCAGGCAACGCCGGTTATCGCTAAACGGGTGATGGCGGCGGGTCAGGTTGAGAGTGTTTCGGCAAAATCCCTGTTGCTGGGCGATCAAATTCAAATTAATCCGGGAGAAGTTATTCCTGCGGATTCAATCATCATACAAGGTAGCTCACAGGTAGATGAATCCATCCTGACCGGTGAAGACGAGCCATTAGATAAAACTGAGGGCGATAGCTTGTTGGGCGGCAGCCATAATTTAAACGATACGCTAATAGCTAGAGTAAGCTGTGTGGGCGAGGACAGTACGCTATCAACAATTACGCGTTTAATCGACAGGGCACACGGCGAAAAACCGGCGTGGGTAGAATTGGCAGATCGCTACGCCAGCCTATTTATTTCCATGGTGATCTTGTTGACGGCAGGAACCGCCTGGTACGGGTTTTGGCAAGGCGACGCCGACTGGTTTTCAACCGCCTTATCGGTGTTAGTGGTCACTTGCCCCTGTGCGCTATCTTTAGCAACGCCAACCGCGTATACCGCTACCATGAGCGCCTTATTTGAACGGGGTATCATTATTACAAAGGGTCAGGCTTTAGAAAAATTAGCGAACATAAAGCACGTTATTTTTGATAAAACGGGCACGCTCACCCAGGGTTCAATGAGGGTATTTAATTGTCATTTATACTCATCGTTAGATCGCCAATCAGTACTGGATATCGCGATCTGTTTGGAAGGCTTTTCTGATCACCCCATTGCTCGAGCTTTTAAGCGAGAAAAGGCGCTTCAGCATCACCAGGCGAACCACGTTGAGCACAAAAGCGGCGCTGGCTTAAAGGGCGTTATCGAGGGCGAGAACTATTATTTGGGCTCAAAAAACTATCTGCTTGAGTCGCTTGGAATATCCGTTAACTCAACTGATACGCAAGCAACCCAGGTGTATTTAGCAGACAACAAACAGCTTCTCGCCGTTTTTGAAATCCACGATGACATCAGAAAAGGCGCAAGTTCGGCCATCGCGTGGTTAAAAGAGCAGGGTAAGTCGGTGAGCCTGGTGAGTGGAGATAGAGAAGCGCCCGTAGCGTGGGTAGCAAAAAAACTGGCTATTCGCCAGTATAAGTTTGACGCTTCTCCAGCGGATAAGTTAAATGAAATTGAGCGATTACAGGCCAATGGCGAGCAAGCGGCAATGGTGGGTGATGGCGTTAATGACGCGCCAATTATGGCGAAGGCCGACGTGTCTATTTCGGTATCGGGCGCGAGTCAATTAGCGAGGTCTTCATCCGATATCTTGCTGATGGGGGATGATATGAATAGCCTGCAACAAGTGTTTCAATTTTCAATAAAAACGCGGGCGATTATTAAACAAAACATGGTATGGGCGCTGGTCTACAATATAGGCGCTTTACCGCTGGCGATGGGCGGCCACGTTGAACCCTGGCAAGCGGCGCTAGGGATGTCAGTCAGCTCATTAGTGGTGGTATTGAACTCGTTCAGACTGCGGCTACAGTCATTTGGTGCGAAGGTCTCTAATTCAACG
>JASJGO010000156.1:0-3875 GCA_033791505.1 Cycloclasticus sp. | reverse complement strand
ACAAAAATATTATGAAACATCATCTTGAGGAAAGAGTGTCGACCATTAAATCAAACTTATTTGATGACTTGATGGGTAAAAAATATGATTTAATTGTGAGCAACCCACCCTATGTTGGACACGAAGAGTTGGCCATATTGCCCGATGAATTTTACAAAGAACCACAAATCGGCCTGGACGGTGGTGTAACGGGTCTAGACCTGGTACATAAAATCTTATTGCAATCATCCGAGCATCTTAATGATGGCGGTGTTTTATACGTAGAAGTGGGTAATACCGACGAAGCATTACAACAGTGCTATCCAACGATTCCTTTTTTATGGCAAGAGTTTGACTACGGTGGACACGGTGTTTTCATGATAACTAAAGATCAATTACTGGAATATAAACACCTGTTTCAGGCTAAACTAAACTGATAGAGTAAAGGCGAAATACGAGTATGTCTGGAAATACCATTGGAAAAATTTTTACGGTCACCAGTTTTGGTGAAAGTCATGGGCCTGCTATTGGTTGTATCGTCGATGGTTGCCCCCCAGGGTTAGAGCTGTGTGAAGCCGACCTGCAAGGTGACCTTGACTTAAGGAAACCTGGTACTTCGCGACATACAACGCAAAGACGTGAAGCGGATGAGGTTAAGATTTTATCGGGTGTGTTTGAAGGAAAAACCACCGGGACTCCGATTGGTTTATTGATAGAAAATACCGATCAGCGTTCTAAAGATTATTCCAATATCAAGGATACCTTTCGCCCTGGACACGCAGATTACAGTTACCATCAAAAATATGGTTTTCGTGATTACCGTGGAGGTGGGCGATCATCTGCTCGTGAAACGGCTATGCGCGTCGCGGCAGGCGGCATTGCGAAGAAGTATTTGCAAGAAACCCTGGGTATAGAAATTAAAGGATACCTAGCTCAATTGGGGCCGGTTAAAATTAATCCCGTTGATCTAACTGTACGCCATCAAAACCCCTTCTTTTGCCCTGATCTAGATAAAGTGCCAGAACTAGAAGCCTATATGGATGCGTTACGAAAGTCGGGTGACTCGGTGGGTGCGCGGATTAATGTCTTCGCAACAGGTGTACCCGTCGGCTTTGGTGAGCCCATTTTTGACCGACTTGATGCTGAAATAGCGTATGCGTTAATGAGTATTAACGCGGTTAAGGGCGTAGAAATTGGAGGCGGTTTCGATTGTGTGGAAGCTCTAGGCACAGAGTTTCGTGATGAAATGACGCCGGATGGTTTTTTAAGTAACCACGCGGGTGGTATTTTAGGCGGCATATCAACGGGACAGACGATTTCGGCGAGTATTGCGCTCAAGCCAACCTCTAGCTTACGTTTAGCTGGAAAATCGATCGATACCAGCGGGCAGGCTATAGAAGTGGTTACAAAAGGCCGTCACGATCCCTGTGTGGGCATTCGTGCGACGCCAATTGCCGAAGCGATGTTGGCGATTGTTTTAATGGATCACTTTCTCAGGCATAGGGGGCAAAACGCTGACGTTAGGTCTACGGTGCCGAATATTCCAGCTGGAGAAGATTGAGTTGTTCAGGTAGTTGGCTTAATTATTTTTACTAAAAAACTGATTTTTTGAATAATCAAAGATTGCCATATTGGCGATTATCAAGCGTCTATTTCTTTTACTTTGCATCGCTCGGTGCACTAATGCCCTATTTTGGATTGTACTTATATTCAACGGGCTTTTCGGCGGTTCAAGTTGGAATCGTGTTTGCTCTTATGCAGGGGACAAGATTGGTCTCGCCTGGCATGTTAGCCTGGCTTTCCAGTCACTTTGACGACAGAATGAGGCTGATTCAATACGCTGCGTTAATGACCACCCTGGCTTTTAGTGTGTTGCTGTTCAGACAAGACTTTATCACTGTATTACACGTGACATTCTGGTTTAGCTTTTTTTTGAATGCGCTGCTGCCGCAATTTGAATCGATTACATTAACAAAACTTGGAAAGGATACCCACGCCTATAGTGGGATACGCCTGTGGGGATCGGTTGGTTTTATCGCGACTGTGGTTGGGATAGGTTATATTCTTGATAATACGGCGCTGATTAACTGGCCCTGGTTGGTTTTCGTGTGTTTGGTGGCAATTTTTTTATCTAGTCTGCTGCTACACGAAAAAGGTAGGCGCAAACATCCCAGGGGTAAGTATCCTATTCGATTGATTATCATGAAAAAAAATGTACTGGCTTTATTTGCCGTCATTTTTCTGGTCCAGGCTTCGCATGGGCCGTATTACGCTTTCTTCTCTATTTTGCTTGATAAATTAAATTACAGCGAAACGCAAATTGGTCAATTTTGGGCATTAGGTGTTATCGCTGAAATCGTTTTGTTTCTAACCATAAAACACGTGTTTAAACGAGTTTCTTTACGTTTTGTATTACTACTTAGTATTTTTCTCACCATTACCAGATGGTTTATGCTCGCCTGGTTACCAGAAAGCCTGATTGTTTTACTATTAATACAGACACTTCATGCGGCATCTTTTGGTTCCTTCCATGTTGTTTGTATTCAATTAATACACGACTATTTTCGAGGGCCAGATCAGGACAAAGGTCAGGCATTATTTAGCAGCGTGGGTTATGGTGCGGGCGGAATGATGGGCGGCTTAATGGCGGGTTTATTATGGGACCAACTGGGTGAAGTATGGGTGTTTGGCGGCGCGTCATTATTATGCGCCCTTGCATTATGCATCGCATGGTTGTGGGTTGAAACAAAAAAGGATGATCACTTGCTAGTTTCAGCAGATGTAACAAACCCGATGTGAGCTCCTGTTTAGTGCGCGTTATTTTTGAATCTAACTAATAGAGTATAAAAAGGAGCCATATAGGGCGATTTTTGTTCAAATGATTTAAGATGCGTGTGTGTTAAAAACTACTGAATAGCTAATATGCAACCCGTAAACTCTAAAAAATTAACCGTAGGTATTTCCTCAATGGCCTTGTTTGATTTAGTGGAATCAAACAAGATTTTCGAGACAGAGGGTAAAGAAGCATATTGTAAGTATCAGATAGCTAGAGAAGATGAAACCTTAGATCCTGGTGTCGCTTACCCGTTGGTTAAAAAACTGCTGGGTTTAAATCGACGCTTACCTGAATCCATGGTCGAGGTTATTTTGTTGTCAAGAAATAGTGCTGACACTGGGCTAAGGGTTTTCAATTCTATTCGAGAGCACGATTTAGATATTAAACGCGCAGCTTTTACTAGCGGGCAGACACCGTTCGCTTATATATCAGCGTTCGAAGTGGACCTTTTTCTTTCCACATCACCAGAAGATGTGCGTAAAGCACTGGATGCGGGTTACGCAGGCGCAACTATTTTATCGGGCAGAGGGAGTGGTTCTGCAAATGATCAATTGCGCATCGCTTTCGACGGCGATGCCGTGATATTCTCAGATGAGTCTGAGCGTATTTATAAAGAAAAAGGTTTAGATGCGTTTACTGAAAACGAACAGCAGACTGCAAAAAAGCCAATGTCTGGCGGCCCATTTAAATCATTTCTATCAGCGCTTCACAACATTCAAAGCCATTTTAACGAGGAGTCATCACCCGTGCGGACGGCCTTGGTAACGGCGCGTTCAGCGCCAGCACACGAAAGGGTCGTTCGAACCCTACGGTCCTGGGATATTAGAATTGATGAAGCATTATTTTTGGGAGGCTTGCAAAAGGGTGAATTTTTGAAGTCTTTCGGTGCAGATATTTTCTTTGACGACCAGACGGCGCATTGCGAATCAGCCAATGAACACGTTGCCACTGGGCACGTACCCCATGGTGTCGCTAATGAAGATTAGTGGCTGAGGTCAAAGTCAAAGCGCATAGTGTCTGTGGGTTTTTGTAAGAAATAACCCTGAACGGCATCGATACC
>JASJGO010000155.1:0-26674 GCA_033791505.1 Cycloclasticus sp. | reverse complement strand
AAATGACCGTTTGCCAGGAAGAAACCTTCGGCCCAGTCACCTCCGTCTATTCTGTAAAAAATTACGACGAAGCACTTACGATGGCCAATGACACACCCTACGGCTTAAGCTCTGCCATCATCACGAACGACCTCAACAAGGCCTTAGACTTTGCTGAAAATATTGATGCCGGTATGGTTCATATTAACGCACCTACCCTGCACGATGAACCACACGTACCCTTTGGTGGCACGGGTGAAAGTGGCTTTGGACGCGAAGGAGTAGAAGTAGACGTAGACGCACTCACTGAATGGAAGTGGATAACCATCCAGCTACCCAACGCAGACGCCGGGCATTAATACCAACCGTAGTTAAAAAAAGAGCAGCCAATAGGCTGCTTTTTTTATGCATTCGATTTACTATGAATAACGTTATCCAACAAAGGAACAACACCATGATTAAACCCGCCAGTGAATTTATAGCCGAAGCTCAAAAAAACTGCCTTTGTGTCGACGTAGCTACCGCAAAACGTCTTTTTGATAGTAATAGCAACGCCGTGGTCATAGACGTACGCGAACCCGCCGAAGCCGAGCAATCCAAACTGACCTGCTCCATTAATATTCCGCGTGGTTTGTTAGAAATGAAAACCCCCAATCATTGTAGCGATGCAGACACCACTATACTGATCCACTGCGCCGCAGGTGGTCGCGCATCGCTAGCCGCTGAGCGGCTAAAAGAAATGGGTTACACCAATGCCCACGCTATTACAGCCAAGTTTGATGATATAAAAAAGGCGTTTGATTAGCATCTGGCTGACTCTTTGGTTTCTTGCATTTAGGTAGTGAAAAACGTCAAGCGTACGTAGAAAATTCACTTGCATCTTCATAAAGTGACAGTATAGTATTACTTTATGAAAACAGAATTAGTCACAACACTAAAGCGTCAGGCCACTAAAATATTAGCAGAATTACATACTTCTAAAGAACCTGTACTTATAACCGAACATGGTCAGCCATCTGCATACCTTATCGATGTACATGATTATGAAATGATGCAAAATCGAATGCGCATTCTAGAAGGTCTTGCTCGTGGTGAAACAGCCATAACAGAAGGCCGAACTTTTACTCAGGAAGAAGCAAAAGAGAAAATGAGTAAATGGCTAAAATAATTTGGACTGAGCCAGCTTTAATAGACCTAAATGAAATAGCAGAATACATAGCACTAGACAAGCCTACTGCTGCACGTAACCTAGTACAAAATATTTTTACAGAAACAGAACGACTTGAAAACTTCCCAAGCTCAGGTCGTAGCCCACCAGAATTAAAAAAATTAAGATATAAAGAAATTATTGTTAACCCATGCCGAATTTTTTATCGTATTGATAAAGATAATGTTTACATACTGTATGTTATGCGGAGCAAAAGAAAATTAAGGCAATATTTATTAGACGAAAGGGTAGGTAAAAACAGCTAACAAAAATATCAAGTGCGACGCGTAATAAGCGCGCTTCAAGTTAACCGAGCGTTCGCACTCAAACCAAAATGGGCCAATGTTGACTTTCCTTCCAGGTTAGTTGATTCGCTAGACAGAGAAACAAATCGGGTTGGTGTAACTCGCCAATGTATTATTAAACTCTGGTTTATTGAACGCCTTGAAGAAAAAGCGGCTAATAGGTAGCTCTCAACATTGAGCATTTTATACGTCGCGTTGTTTCACTCTACTTTGTATAAAACGGCGGGTTAAGTAAAGAGGATTAACACTAATGGCTATGCACAAACCTCCACACCCTGGCGAGTTTATTCAAGCTACATATATGGAACCGTTTGATTTGAGTTGCCGATATATAACTGGACAACTTAATGTGGCGGCGTCCATCCTCAACAGGGTACTAAAAATGCAAAGTGGCGTTAGCCCAGAAATGGCACTACGACTATCAAAAACCCTCGGCCGAAGCCCTGAAAGCTGGCTATCTATGCAAGATACTTATGATTTATGGCAGGCAAAAAAACGTATTAAACTTGATACCGCGCAAAAAATTATTATTAACGCTGCATAAAAATCATGCTGGGCCACATTATCGTTATTGGGCGTTAAATTCGAGCCCTTTAATCATAAAATGGATGATCAATGATCACATCAGCCAGCGTTTTTTAATCAAAAAATAGGACAGGTAAAACATTAGTGACCCCAATAGAAATAAATAGACCCAGTCAAAAGTCATATCTATCAACCTGCCGTCTTCCAGCAGTATAGCTTGAAGAGGCTCATACAATTGGTATGAAGGTAGCAACGGTGCTACAGCGGTCAATTTTTGTGAAACATCGGACATCGCAGAAGGCAGCAGGTGTGGCAAAAAAAAGATAACCCCCAGCGTTCTGGCGCTGGCCTGATTACGGCATAGAAAACCGAGAAAAATTCCGTAGGCGCTGAAACAATAACTACCCACGAGGATAAAAGCGATATAGTCGAACAAATGTACGGGGCCAAAGTTACCTAACAGATGAAGAAATAAGACAGCGATGATGATCAGCACCATCCCCAAAATTAATTTAGCGAACAGCCATTGGATTTCGTGTATTGGAGTCTGGAGAAGAGCAAGAAGCAGTTTTTTCTCCTTTTCCTCGGCCACCTGCACAGGCAAGATAATGAAACCGATTAGCAGAACCAGCATCAATATCCATGTCGGTAAAGTCTCCCTTTGAACACCACCTTCATGTAATGGTTTGATGTCTGTAATCCAGTCTGCCCCTCTTCCTTCCGCCGCTTTCTGCAATGCGGAGATATTCTGTACGATAGCAATGGTATGCAAAGATTCCTTTTTTAACACCAACAGGGAAAGTCCCCCGACTGCTTCTTCATTGCTGCTTAAAATGCCGTCTATTTTGTGTTCCTTCAGTAGATCTATTCCTTCTTTTTCATTTTTAACCCATATCACTTCAACCTGTTTTTCGGCTGTATTGATGCTCCGGGTAAACTCGCCTGCGTAAGTGTGATGTTGAATCAGACCGATTTTAATTTTGCTCGCCGTTGGGTCAAGACGGTCTACCAAATTCAAAGAGACATATACAAACAGCGGAATAAACAGGATCAGGAAGAATGTCTTGTTTTTGAACGCAAAAGCCAGGTCATTGAATACAAGTAGTAAAATATTTCTCATCGTTAGGTGTACAGCTTTTCATGGATTTCTGATTGAAAATATTCGCCAGGCGGTCCATCGAAGATCAGGCTTCCTTCGTGCAACACTATGATACGCGTTGCCAGGTTTCTTATCTCTTCAGGCCGATGGGAAGTAAAAACAATGGTTTTTCCGGCGTCATGCATAGAGCGCAACAGCCGATAAATCTCTTGTGTCATTTCAAAGTCGAGACCAGAAGTAGGTTCGTCTAATAACAGTAGCGGAGGATCAGCCAACAAAGTACGTCCGATGTTCACCCTTTGCTTCAAGCCTTTTGAAAGAGACCGCACTCTGCTTTTACGAAACGACACTAGATTGAACTCACGCAAAATTTCTTCCACTCGCGTATTGGGTTTTCGGTTAAGGGCGGCGAAAAGTTTGAGATTATATTCTACGGAGAAGAAATCAAAAAGATTCGGTTCTTCGGCAATAAAACCCACTTTTTTGACTACAACCGGCCTGTTTTTCAGGTTGATTCCGTCAATCATGACAGTACCGCCGTCTGGAACAATCCAGTTTGCCAGAATTTTTAGTAGTGTGGATTTGCCAGCGCCGTTATGACCAACAATTGCGATCAGTTCACCTTTTGAGACGTCAAAGCTGGTCGAAGAAAGCCCCCTTTTTTTCGTATAGAGCTTTTCAAGATTCCGGATTTCAAGCTGCATAAGTTACCGATCTAACTTTAAATAAAAATGAAGCATAACAGAAGACGTGTTTGCAGCCTGGTACAAAAGTTGTTTCAGTCATTCTGATAGGGTTGGCGCTATGCGTCGGCAACCCTATCAGAATTCAGAGATTTCTTGCCGAGCTGATAAAAGACGTTGCAAGACTCCAGTACGTTCTACAGTAAAATAACAATAATAATGACGAGAAGCAAAACTACAACCATGATGACCTCCTTAAGTATTTAACGTGCCCAGATGAAAACCTGCGGATTAAACCTCTATCCTTCACAGTACTGCATTTCCATTCTATACCTTACGCACTATTGTTAGCATTAGCTATCTTAATACATTCGAGGCCGTTCTTTATCCAAGTTTTTGCTGTCTTATATGCCCTTCAGATTTTCGCCTTGGGCACACCTGTGAAGATCAATGATAAAAATAATTTTTCGTTTTAATAAAAACTGTAGCCTGTAACGACACGTAAGTTTACTATGTAGTAAGTAATTGCTGCTTTCTTAACCTGTTAAGCCTAATACGCTTATCGAAGTTTGCCGCTAGCAGAAAACTAAAAGACTTCATCACTTTCAACTGTAGGAGTTCAATATGCCAACCGGTTCAGGAAATACAATGAAAATTATAAGCATCATCCTACTGGTAGTAGGAATTGGCTTTGCATTATGGGGTTATCAATTATCCGGATCTGTCGGCTCACAAATAACACAAGCGGTTACAGGTTCAGATTCTGATAGAGTGATGACTTACTACATTATAGGTGCGGTCAGTTTTTTTGTTGGCATGTACCTTTTCAAAAAAAATTAAACCGGGGGATATCATGGACATAACTAGCTTAATAATAACGTTAGCTATTGGCGCGCTAGCTGGATGGCTCGCTGGCAACATCATGAAAGGAAGAGGGTTTGGTGCTATAGGTAATATTATTGTAGGTATTGTTGGCGCGGTATTGGGTGGCTTTGTATTCGGCTTGCTAGGCGTAACAGCAGGCGGGTTAATAGGCTCTATCATTACCGCCACTGTTGGCGCCATTATTCTGTTATTTATAATCGGTATAGTTAAGAAGGCTTAGCCAAATAGCCGCTAACTATGTACAGGCTTGTGCCTCGATTTAACTGACGCGTTGCCCAAAGGCAAAAAGTCGCGTAATTTGAAAATGGAAGGCTTGAAATGGTGGTCATGGGTGGACTTGAACCACCGACCCCGGCATTATGAATGCCGTGCTCTAACCAGCTGAGCTACATGACCATATTTTGAAGGTCGTGAATTTTCGATGTTTCAGGCCTTTTTGTCAAGGTTTACGGCTACTGAAACATTAAAAACTTAGTTTTTTATACGTTGAACCTAAAGTGGGTAACGTCGCCATCTTGCATGATGTAATCTTTACCTTGTACGCCCAGTTTTCCGGCTTCTTTTGCACCTTGCTCGCCGTTGTATTTAATAAAGTCGTCGTAGGCGGTTATTTCTGCGCGGATAAAGCCTTTTTCAAAGTCACTATGGATAACACCGGCTGCTTGTGGTGCGGTTGCGCCTTGTTTGACCGTCCATGCGCGAACTTCTTTAACGCCGGCGGTGAAATACGTTTGCAGGCCAAGTAGCTCATAACCGGCGCGTATAACTCGGTTTAAACCGGCCTCCTTTAGACCCATTTCGGCCAGGAACTCTGCGCGTTCGTCTTCTTCTAGCTGCACAATTTCTGCTTCAAGCGCTGCACACACTGAAACAATTTGAGCGCCCTGCTGTTCTGCCAGCTCGGCTACTTTATCCAGATATGGGTTGTTTTCAAAGCCGTCTTCTTGCACGTTGGCGATATACAGCATGGGCTTAAGAGTCAATAACTGAAAGCCCGCCAACATTTCCAATTCGTCGGCTGACAAAGCGAGCGTACGCAAAGTTATCGATTCATCGAGGTGCTTTAAGGCCTTTTCGAGTAACACTTTTCGTTTTAATTCGTCTTTATTGCCGGATTTAGACGCTTTAGTCGCTTTTAATAAGGCTTTATCCAGTGACGCCATATCGGCCAAGGCTAATTCTGTTTGAATCACTTCGATATCGGCTAAGGGATCAATTTTTCCGGCCACGTGAATAACGTCGTCATCTTCGAAGCAACGCACTACGTGGGCAATCGCATCGGATTCGCGGATATTGGCCAAAAACTGATTACCCAGGCCTTCACCTTTTGACGCACCCTCGACCAGGCCTGCGATATCCACAAATTCAAAAGTCGTTGGGATAACCCGTTCTGGTTTCACGATCGCCGCCAGTTTATCTAAACGCTCATCGGGCACGGGCACGATGCCTGTATTCGGCTCGATGGTACAAAACGGATAGTTTTCTGCGGCAATTCCTGCCTTAGTTAGTGCATTAAAAATGGTGGATTTACCCACGTTAGGTAAACCGACAATACCGCAATTGAGCGCCATAATATGTTCTCTTTGAAGACCTGGAAAAATCGCGATTATACGTTAAATGCTGTCATATTTAAAAACTATCCCGTCAGTTATGCTGCAACGCATGGCATCAATCGCCGTACTCAAGTAAAATGCCTCGTTTACATTCAATAAAAAGCAAAGGGTTTCCAATGAAGAATTATAAAATTGCCGTCATGGCCGGCGACGGTATCGGCCCAGAAATTATGCAAGAAGCCGTTAAAGTTCTTAAGCTGGTTGAAGAACGTAACGACGTGACGTTTGAACTGATGCCGGCGTTATTTGGCGCGTGTGCTTACTTTGAAACAGGCGATGCGTTTCCTCAGGCCACCAAAGATATTTGCGATCAGGCTGACGCCATCATCAAAGGCCCTATTGGCTTAAGCCATGAAGAGTCAAAGCAAATTCCAATTGATAAACAACCCGAACGCGGCGCTTTACTGCCAATGCGTCGTCGCTATAACACCTATGCGAACTACCGCCCGGTTTCATTACCTAAGGCTCTGGCGCATTTTTCACCCTTAAAGCCTGAAATTATTGGCGAAGGCATTGATATTATTATGGTACGTGAGCTGGTTGGTGGGCTTTACTTTGGCGCGAAGGAAGTCGGCGTTAACGAACAAGGCTTGCGCTATGTTAAAGAAACGCTTGAATACGACGAAGCGCAAATTCGCCAAATTATGCACCACGCTTTCAAGCTGGCTAGCAAACGTAAAAAATTGCTGCACAATATTCACAAAAGCAACGTATTAAAATCGTCTGTTTTGTGGAACGAAGTAATGGAAGAAGTCGCCACTGAATACCCTGACGTTACCGTTATTAATATATTGGTTGATGCCGTTGCTACGCTGCTTTGTCTAAAACCTACACAATTTGACGTGATGGTGATGGAAAATATGTTCGGCGATATTTTAAGCGATCAGGGCGGCGGTATTTTAGGCTCATTAGGCCTTATGCCTTCGGCCTGCCTGGGCGATAACAAAGCGTATTACGAGCCGTCACACGGCTCTGCGCCTGATATTGCGGGGAAAAACATTGCCAACCCGTACTCAATGATCGGTTCGGTTGCGATGATGCTTGAAAACAGCTTTGATATGGAAGAGGAAGCAAAAAACGTGTGGGCCGCGATGCAGGGCGTTTTTGCTGATGGTTACTCAACGGCTGATCTGTCTAAACCCGGCAGCGGCGTCAATATGATTGGCACCGATGCGTTTGGCGACAAGGTGGTTGAGAAATTAAGAGCGATGCCAAAGGTTAGTTAACTTAGGCGCTTTAAAACTAAAAAGGCTTACGTTATCGTAAGCTTTTTTTGCCTACTGTATGCGTGAGACTTAACTCACGCTCTTCTCGTGCAACTGCGTATTACTCATCCTTAATGCGGCTGCGATAGATGCAAATACCTGATTGGCGTGCACGCCGCGCGTCTTATGTTTTTTTCCTTCGCCATCCCAGGTGATCACGCATTCTGTTAGCGCGTTCGTATGGCCGCCCTTAGGAATTCTGACTTCATAATCTAGCAACTCAGGTAACTCGGCGCCATATTCTTTTAACACCTTATTCACCGCGACTATAAACGCATCGAAACCACCATTGCCCGTTCCAGATGATTCGTGTTCCTTGCCATTAACGTCCACTTTGATATTAGCCAGCGATGATTGATCCAGGCGACTAACAATGGAGCAGTCTAATAGTTTAATGTGCTTGTAATCCTCATTTTCCAACACATCAGCGATAATAAAGGGTAAGTCTTCCGTCGTGATGATCTGTTTAGAGTCGCCTAATTGCACGATTTTTTCTAACACTCTTTTTTGATTTTCTGCGGATAAGGTAATGCCTAAACGATCCAGATTTTTACTAAGCGACGCCTTGCCGCTCATTTTTCCCAGCGCATAACTGCGCTCTCTGGAAAAACGTTCAGGACTTAGTTTGCTTTCATATAATCCGCCCTTCTTGTCGCCATCGGCGTGAATACCCGCCGTTTGTGTAAAAACGTCCTGACCAATAATCGGTGCGTTCGCCGCCACCCATTTGCCAGAAAAGTTTTCCACCATATTGCTCAGGCGCATAATATTGTTTTCATCGATCGATAATTGCATACCCATCTTGTCACGCAATACGACGGTCACCTCAGATACTGAGGCGTTACCAGCACGTTCACCCAAGCAGTTCACCGTGCAGTGGATGGTATTAATCCCTGCGCGTACGGCGGCCATAATATTGGCTGTTGCCAAGCCATAATCGTTGTGCGGGTGAAAATCAAAGTGTAATTGCGGGTAACGCGAACACATATCACTCAGGCTATCGAATACTTCTTCTGGCGACATAACACCCAGTGTATCTGGCAGCATAAAGTGACTAATACCGCTGTCTTTAATTGCGTCCATTAAGCCGAATACGTAATCGCGGCTATCGGCATACCCATTTGACCAGTCCTCAAGGTAAACGTTGACCTTAAGCCCTTTCTCCAAGGCATAATTAACCGTCAATAGCACTTGATCAACGTGCTGCTCCAAGGTTTTACCGAGTTGCTCGCGGCAATGTTTTTCGCTGCCTTTAGTAAGCAGGTTAATCACCTTGCCATTTGCAGCGACGATCCAGTCGACACTGCGTTTATGGTCGGCAAAACCAAGCACTTCAACCGCGCCGTCAAAACCTTCGTTCTGTGCCCAATCATTAATGCTGCGCACTGCTTCTTTTTCGCCATCGGAAACACAGGCCGAAGCCACTTCTATCCGATCAACGCGTAACGACTTAAGCAAGGCCTTGGCGATACTAACTTTCTCTGCCGGTGAAAACGAGACCCCCTGGGTCTGCTCTCCGTCGCGCAGCGTCGTATCCATTAGCTGAATATGTCTTGTGTTAGTCGCCATTATTTTGCTACTTTTTTACCTGTTTACTACGCCCAAAGCCACGGGAAACGCTGTTTATTCTGCTCTTCAAACGCGGTGATTTTCTCTTCGTGCTTAAGCGTTAAGCCGATATCATCCAGACCATTCAGCATGTTATCTTTGCGGAACGGGTCTATTTCAAACTTAAAGCCATTACCCGCAGGGGTTTTGACTTGCTGGTTTTCAAGATCGACGATAAATTTAACGCCTTCGTTATTTGCAATTTCCTGCATCAACGCATCTGACTGCGCCTGACTGACTTTGATCGCAAGAATGCCGTTTTTAAAACAGTTGTTATAAAAAATATCGGCATAGCTGGTTGAAATAATAGTATTAAAACCGAAGTCGGCAATCGCCCAGGGCGCGTGCTCACGAGACGAACCACAACCAAAGTTATCGCCCGCCACAAGGACTTTTGCGCCTTTAAACTTAGGGTTATTTAGCTCAAAGCCCGGATTTTCAGTTACCCCATCGTTCTCATAACGCCAATCATGAAATAGATGGATACCAAAACCACTGCGTTCCACTTTTTTTAAGAACTGCTTTGGAATAATTTGATCGGTATCAACGTTATTTCGCTTCATCAACGCCGCGATACTTTCGTGCTTTTTATATGCTTCCATTGTATTAACCCAATTTAGTGATATCGACGAAGTGACCCGCAGCCGCAGCTGCAGCCGCCATCGCAGGTGAAACCAAATGCGTGCGACCGCCCTTGCCCTGACGACCTTCAAAATTACGGTTTGAGGTTGATGCACAACGTTGGCCGTCTTTTAATTCATCGCCATTCATCGCCAGACACATTGAACAACCCGGATCACGCCATTCCCATCCTGCGTCTTTAAAAATTTTATCGAGGCCTTCTTTCTCGGCTTGTAATTTCACGCGATACGAGCCCGGTACTACTATTGCTGTAACGCCTTCTGCGACTTTAGTGCCTTTGGCGATACTCGCTGCATCGCGAAAGTCTTCGATACGACCATTGGTACAGGAGCCTATAAACGCATAATCGATTTTGATATCCGTCATTTTTGTATTTGGCTTCAGGTCCATGTATTTCAACGCGCCTTCACAGGCCAAGCTTTTTCCGGCGTCAGCGAAAGACTCCGGACCTGGCACGACGCCATTAACACCCACCACTTGTTCTGGCGATGTGCCCCAGGTGACCTGCGGTGAGATGTCAGCGGCATTTAAGGTCACTATCGCGTCGAACTGCGCGCCTTCCTCGGTAACCAACGACTTCCAGTATTCAAGCGCCTGCTCCCAGGCATCACCTTTAGGCGCGAACTCACGACCTTTTAAAAATTCATAGGTTTTTTCATCCGGCGCCACCATTCCAGCACGCGCGCCCGCTTCGATTGCCATATTACACAACGTCATACGGCCTTCCATAGACAGTGCTCTAATCGCTTCTCCGGCGTATTCAATCACGTAACCGGTGCCACCTGCGGTACCCGTTTTACCAATAACGGCCAACGCGATATCCTTAGCGGTACAGTATTTAGATAGCTCGCCGTCCACTTGAACCAGCATGGTTTTTGATTTTTGTTGAGGTAAGGTTTGCGTCGCCATCACGTGCTCGACTTCAGAAGTGCCGATACCGAAAGCGAGTGAGCCAAAAGCGCCGTGAGTTGCGGTATGGCTGTCGCCACACACCACTACCATTCCTGGATGCACAAACCCGTGCTCAGGTACGACGATATGAATCACGCCGTTATCTGGGCTTTGCATATTGTACAAATTCAGGCCATTTTCTTCACAATTAACCGCCATGGTTTCAATTTGCTTTTTCGCGATTGGGTCTGCGATGGGTAAATCGCGGTCTTTGGTCGGCACGCAATGATCCATTGTCGCCAAAATGCTATGCGGGTTGCGTACCTTCCGGTTCGCTACGCGAAGGCCTTCAAAGGCTTGCGGGCTGGTGACTTCATGCATTAAATGCCTGTCGACATACAGTAAAGGAGCCTGACCTTCTGCCTGATGGACGAAGTGGCTATCCCAAATTTTTTCATACATTGTTTTTTTCATATTTCTACCCAAAGCTTAATTTCCCTAACGAACTTAATTTGTCAAAAAGGAAGTGATAATCGACCTAAACCGAATGAACCTTGTATTTTCGCTAAATTAGCGACATTTTGCAATCAATGACTATTTTTTACTGGCATAAAAAAAGGCGAAACAATAAAGTTTCGCCTTTTTAAATCCATCTAAAAAATGGAGCTGGCAATAGGATTCGAACCTACGACCTGCTGATTACAAATCAGCTGCTCTACCAACTGAGCTATGCCAGCGTCAGGGCGAGTATTCTATGCTAAATGAAAAGTCTCAGCAATGATTAACAACTAATTTTACTGATACTGCTTTCATTCGCTAACTCTAGCTGCTGTGAAAACGTTTCAAGAAAAGCCGCACCGTCATTCACTTCAATTTTTACCGCGTAACGCCGCTTACTTCTGACAACAATTTTTGCGTTAATTTGTTTCTCACTCAATTCTTTCAACCTACTGGTCGCCCGTTCAATATCAACAAACAAACCTAACGAAACAACCCCTTTATTCTCTCCTTTAGGCAATAACCACAGATCAGATTCGCCCTTATTTTTTATCATCGCTTCGTTTTGCACTGATTCTTCCCAGCTGGCTGCCGCGGGGTACATGACCCAGAACTCGTCAACCGTTCGTATGGGGATAACGAGCGATTGATTAACCTCTAATTCCAGGCTCGAGTTAAATTCGTCCGCCTCGGTTTGAGTGGCAAAGTCACCCAAAACATAGCAGCTATAACTTGGGGCTAGCACTTGCTGCACGACTTTATCGACCACTTCTTGCTTCGCTTTACTCTTAGTAATTTCTAAAGCGGCTTGCTGCTCTGAAATTAACGCCAGCGTTTCCACAACCTTTGCATCATATAAAGGTGTTTGTTGCTGCAAATGGGCCTTGTTTTGTTTAACCGTCGTTCCCCATAAGAAATATACCGCATTAATAAATAACAGAAAAAGAAACAATCGCTTCATGCCGATTGCTCAGATAGTATTCGCATTCCTTGAAAAACTAGATCGTTTTCGATGAGGGCCGTGACTGACAAGTCTTTCGCCAACTCTTCTGCGTGACCGCCCGTCATGATGAGCGCGATCTTTTGCTGATGATTTATTTCCATTTCCGCCAGTTGTTGCAACACGAAGGCTCTTAGCATTTGTTGAATACCTAAACTGACAGCAGCCGTTGTGTTTTTTCCTAATTGCCCCGCTGGCTGAGTAACTTGCAGGGTAATTTTTTGCGTATTGTCCAATAAACTACTTTTCATTAACTCGGCACCTGGCACTATAAATCCGCCTAAATGCAGGCCTTCGTTGCTTATAAAATCCATCGTCAGCGCGGTACCGCTATCTACAACACACAGCATGCCTGAATATTTATTATGCGCGGCTATCATCGCCAACCAACGATCAACGCCTAGCTGAGAGGGTTCGGCGTACGCATTAGTAACGCCACCCGCTTGAGCCGCGCTTTTAAAAAATACAGGGCTTGTGTGCCCCTGATCAGCAGCCCATTTACTGAGGTTTATACAAAAATCATCTTCGCCCACGCTTGAAACAAAGACCGCTGAATAATTAAGGCACGATAATTGATCTAGCGCCTCCTCCAATGACAGGTTTTTATTGGCGACACCGGTATCTCGCAGCACACCGCCTTCAAACACCTGCCATTTGAGCGCAGTATTTCCCCTATCTATAAATAGTTTGCTCACTTAATTTAACCCCGCCTTAAACTGACTTCGCCCGACATAATGGCTTGAGTTTCCCCGTTTGGCAGTAACAGTTGAAGTTCCCCACTCGTTGAGATACCCATTGCGACCCCGTGCTTGATAGACTTTCCAGAGATAATTTGAACATTATCCCCCTGATAATCGTCATAATCGTTCCATTGATCGACGTAGGGTGCCAGACCCTTTTCTTCATAACTGTCGAGAACGGCTAATACGCGTTCTATCAACTGGGCGGTTAACTTATTCCTCCCGGGTGCGTTTGGATGCGCGCTATGTACGTCAACCCAGGGTTGATCAATTTCTGCCGACGCCTGTGAGTTCATTTTATAGTTGAGCCCTATACCGACGATGGCGGTGTACTCGCCCTGACTTTCACCCTGAATCTCAACTAAGATACCGCCCAGTTTTTTACCTTGCCATAAAATATCGTTCGGCCATTTTAAACCGTGCCCATCCAAACCCAGGTCCTGTAAAGCATTGCAGACGGCTACACCACAAGCTAAGCTCAATCCCGATAAAGCAGATATTCCGCTTTTGAAGCGCCAAAGAAAAGAGACGTACACATTTTGTCCGAATGGAGAAATCCAGCTTCTTCCGAGGCGCCCTCTACCCGCCGTTTGCATCTCAGCAATACAAATGGCTCCATTGGTCAAAGACTTTAAATTATTTTTTTCGGCTAAATGTTGATTCGTTGATGAACAGATATCCAGTATATCCAGTTGAATTGGATCACCCTCTTGCCCTTTTGTCATATCGGCAAGAATGAGCGACTTATCGAACAACTCAATTGGCGATTCAAGGCGCGTACCCTTTCCTTTCACCGCGTGTAATTGAAAGCCAAGGCTTTCAAGCGATTGCAGGCAATTCCAAATCGACGTCCGGCTAACACCCAGCTCTTCGGCCAGTTGCTGCCCAGAAAAAAACTGACCATCGGCCAGTTTAATTATTAAATTTTTTTGTGTTGCAGATATTTCCATTTAAAAAGCATAGCAGCTTCAATCAAACAGCAACAGAAGAGTGTTCAAAGAACCTGGTTATTCCTTGTGTTCACGAATATCATTTATCTGTTTTTTTACCACATGACGAATCAATAAGTCCCTATCATCATTGCTTAGATGGCTGTATTCAACGGCCACTTTAGACTGGCGATCTTGAACCTGACACGAGACTACTTTTGAAAAAGTCCGAATAGTCATTAGCGATGGTTTTAAAATGAACTTAAGCTCGATCAAATCACCAATATTTAACGATTCACCCGCGGTAAAAGCGAGCCCAGAACCACTTATACTGACCGACTGCGTATTTTTAACAAACAAATCATTTGCACCTAGCAAAATATGGTGCGCCAATAAATCGATTTTCTTTTCTATAAAGGCAAAATAACGCGCTGCCTCTGGCGATTCTTTTTCCACGTGGCGGAAATGTATACGCGATACTTCACGCATCTTTTCAAGCTCATTGGCTAGTGGTACCGATTCATTTTCATTAATTTGTAAAATGCCGTCACTTTTATTTATCTCATCAGCCGAAACCAGCCGATAGCTTAAAGCAACCTCATCATCTACTCTAAAATAACCCCTGCGTTCTTGTCCCTCTGGTTCATTCATCGTTATCTCACCACGTTTAAAATTGGTTCATTTGAATCCTGAGGCATTTCGCCTTGAATCAGAATAATTTCCACTCGCCTATTGTCAGCTCTTCCTTCTGGCGTGTCGTTATCCGCTAATGGAACGGTGTCGGCGTGCCCCTCAATGATCAGTCTTCTTTCATCTACCGTACCATCCGTTAGAAGAGCCTGCGCAACACTCACCGCTCTGGCCGCTGAGAGCTCCCAATTTGATCGATACAAACCTGCTTTAATTGGGATGTTATCTGTATGCCCCGCCACCGTAACCGTTCCTCTGCTGCCGTTTACCACTGCCGTTATTTTATCCATAATTGGCAAAAATTCAGGATTAAATTCCGCACTACCTGAAGAAAACGAACCGTTTTCATGTATTCGTATAACTACCCGACTGACGTCGGTCTCTACGCTCACCAAATTTCGTTCAAGCTCATGAACCATAAATTCTTTTATTTCTTCGGCTAGCTCTTTCGCTTCATTGATCTTTTGCTCCGTCGCTTCAACGTACTCCATCACAACGTTTGCTTTCTTCTGAATCTCTTCCAGCTCCTTTGATTGTTCTTGTTTTTTTTCTTCGGAATCCGTATCAGAATCCTTGCCCAAGGTTGCTTTTTCAGAGTCTGTCGTCTGTTGCCGAACCTCATCAAGAATGGTTGGGTCACCATCGGCTGGGGTAAAATGTTGTGCCACTACACTCGTACCCATGACTATTTCGTAGGCGACCACTTTGCGTTGCACACCAAACGCGTCGTTGAGTGAATCAGCCATCTTTTTAAATCTATTTGCATCCATCGTTGCCATCGATAACAGCAGCACGAAGAAACACATCAGTAACGACATTAAATCGGCGAACGTAGCCACCCACGGCGGTAGTCCTTCTTCACACTTTGGACAATCGTCAGCCATCGTTACTCGTCGTCAGGCTTGCCAATAGCACTACGCTTACTTTCTGGCAGATAGGTTTTAAGAAGCGTCTCCAATACGCGTGGATTCATCCCTTCTTGAATACTTCGAATAGTTTCAAGAATAAGCGCCTTATTTAGACGTTCATTATGGCTCACAATGCCCAGCTTAGCGGCCATTGGTAAAGCAAAAGCATTAGCGATAACGGCTCCGTATAAGGTGGTTAACAACGCTACGGCCATCGCAGGCCCAATCGCTGCTGGATCTGACATATTAGCCAACATTTGTACCAGACCCACTAATGTTCCGATCATCCCCATCGCCGGCGCCATATCACCTACCGACTTCCACATCGTCGCACCTACTTCATGGCGCTCTATAGCCAGGTCCATATCGCGACCAAGTAATCGCTGAACCATCTCTGCATCATGGCCATCCACGCATAGGCCTAAACCGCGTTTGAGAAACTCATTATCGACTTCTTGATCTTCAAGCGCTAGCAAACCGTTTTTACGTGCTACGTCAGATAGTTCAACTGCTTTTAAAATCAACTGGACGGGGTCGTCATTTTTATTCATGAACGCCTTCATTGCGATTTTGAACGAACCAAAAAAATCCGACAGAGAAATTTGCATGAGCGTTACCATAAAGGTTCCAATCACCACGATTAAAACAGAGGGCACATCCACAAACATCATCACATCACCACCGGTCGCGATCGCACCGATAATGATACCTAAACCGCCTAAGAAGCCTACAAGAGTTGCTATGTCCAAAATTAAAACCTCAGTATTTTTTTACGGTTGAAAACCGTTAATTCATATACTTATGACTTTAGCAGAGATTTGCGTTTTTTAAAGGGGCGCCCAGATATATTTTTTGTTTTTCAGTAAGCAAACACCGCCACAAAAAACATATTACTTAACGGTTAGTAAATTCGAAGAAAAATTATTTATCTAAGTAAACACGCCTTTTAAGATAAAAAAGAACACTATCGCTAAACCCGCGCCAATAGGTAAGGTGATCATCCACGACATAAAAATACCACGAACTATGCTTAAATTTATCGCGGACACTCCTCGAGCCATACCAACTCCTAACACGGCGCCTACCAGGGTATGCGTTGTTGAAATAGGCAAGCCAATCCCAGATGCTAAAACAACCGTCGTCGCCGCTGAAACTTCGCAGCAGAAACCACGACTCGGTGTTAGCTCCGTGATTTTGGTACCGACCGTTTCAATCACTTTACGCCCATACATTGCCAGGCCAAGTACGATACCCGCGCCGCCCACCAGTAATATCCAAAAAGGTAGTGGCGACTTTTGAGATAACTCACCCGTATCGACAATACTAACAACCGCAGCTAAAGGCCCGATCGCATTGGCCACATCGTTGGAACCATGAGCAAATGCCATCGCACAGGCCGTTAGTAACATCAGCACACTAAATATCTTCTCTACGTTTGTATAATGGAAATTAATGTCTTCATTCATTTCAAATTTCAAACGGTTTATTAATGCCTTCCCCAGAAACATCAGCACAGCACCAATGGCGATAGCAATATATATCGCATCCATTCCTTTAACGTCCAATCCAATATGTTTCAGGCCTTTCACCATGGTGACCATCGCTAAGATAAAGCCTACGAAGAAGATATAAATAGGGACGTATTTTTTTGCATTTTCTAAAGGTTTATCGGTTTCTAAGATCAGCTTTTGCACACTTCTAAAAATTAAGAACGATAAAATCGCCGCCAATAAGGGGGACGTGACCCAACTCATCACAATCGTAGCTACTTTGCCCCATTGAACGGCATCGAGACCTATGCCCACGATGGCAAAGCCAATAATAGAACCCACGATTGAATGGGTGGTTGATACCGGCCAGCCCTTATGTGACGCCACCAACAGCCATGTTCCGGCCGCCAGTAAAGCAGCTAGCATGCCGAACACCAGCACTTCGGGCGTCGCTCCCAGGCTCGATACATCAATAATACCTTTACGAATAGTGGATGTAACTTGCCCGCCTGCTAAAACGGCGCCAGCAAACTCAAATACTGCGGCAATAAGAATCGCCTGCTTAATAGTAATTGCTTTTGAACCTACTGAGGTTGCCATCGCGTTGGCGACGTCATTTGCGCCTATACCCCACGCCATAAAAAGACCAAAAATAACCGCCAGGACTAAATAAGTTGTTCCGTAATCCATCTTGAAACCCTCTTATTTCGCTAACATTAGCTGGAAACGGCGGCCTATGCGTTCAGCATCATTTGCAATTTCTGCGATAGACTCAATAATGCGATACATAAACATCACATCTACCGGGTATAAATCGCGTTCTACGGCGAACAAATCTGCACGCAACTCTACTTGAATACGATCTGTTTCGGATTCAAGATCATCTAACTTAACCAGCATTTCTTCGACCACCTGTACTGCATGACCTCTAAAACCTGTTTCTACCAGTTCATCTAACTCATTGACGACCCTTAATGCCTGGTGACACGTTTCAACCGTTGCTTTAACCAACGCTATTGCACACTCGCTTGCCTGTTCTGGAAACTGCAGTTCTCGACCGACAACAATACCCGCGATATCGCGCGCGCGATTGGCTAAAAGATCTTGAATGCGTAACGCTTCCAGTAAATCTTGCCGCTCAATGGGCATAAACAAACCGCGAGGAAGGTGTTCTCTTAAAAAATGTTTTTGGTCATCCGCTTTTTGCTCAAGTGCGGCGATCTCGTGGTAAACCTTTTCTACTGCTTCGGTATCACCTTTCGCCATGCATTCAAATAAATCGACTAACTTGGAAACGCATTCATCGACCAAGGCCATATGTGACTGAAGCGGAGCGACTGGAGACGGACCAAACAGACCCGATAAATAATTTTTTGACGCCATAGCGATCTACCCTTATCTTTTTAATTTTCAAACAATATAAAGGGAAATATTAAAATCGCCTAGTAATAGGCATAAAAAAGCCCAGACATCCTGTCCGGGCCAAAACGATAATACGTTTTAATGATTAGAATTTAGCGACTAAATCAATTTGCCATGTATCGACATCCAGATCGCCATTCAATTGACCAACTTCTGTTTTAAAGTAGGTTGTTCCTACACTAAAGTTATTATCAATCTTATATGACAGTTTTAAACGGTGGCCTTTTGCATCCGTACGTCCACCAGCAAAATCAGAATCGTTAAACGCGCCGTTAACAGCATTTAGCTCTGTTTCGCGGTAATCATAACTGGCTTTCCAGCTGCCTAGCTTAGTTTCCGTACCTAACAACCATGCCGTATCCTCGCCAGAATTAACGCCATTTGCATCATTATTCTTTGCGTATTGACCGTATAGTTTAATTGGCAAACCTAAGTTAAACGTTGTTTCACCAAATATCTCGGAAATAGCGTATTCTGTAGAATCGTTACCACCCCCTGAAATCAAACCGGCCTGTTTATCTTCATCATAGACATACATACCAACGCCCAAGATTGTTTCACCAAATTCGGTTGCTAATTGGGCAAACTGGATAGTCTGGTCTTCATCGAAACTAAAGCCATCGATATCATTTAATACCAAATGCCCAACCGTACCGATTAGTGTCGCATCACCTAATTTAGTTGTATAGCGCAACGCACCACCTTCTGGGTTTATATCACCATCCCAAACCAAACCGGTTTTATTTTTTTGCCATGGCTGCGCCATTTTGCCACCAATCACTTCCAAACCGTCAAGTGGCTGCCAATTAATGTAAGCTAAGTCGAAATACACTGCGTCATTAGCAAAACCATCGCCTAATGTTTCATTCGTTGAGGTTGCTCCACCATTTGACACCAAACGCACACCCGCTTGTACGTTGTCAGTAACATCCGCGTAGACACCAACTCGCGCACGGTAACGTTGACGGTCTTCTCCATCACCTGAGCCTGTTCCCGTGTCTTCTGTTTGATATTCTTGACGAACTCGCAAATCACCTTTAATTTTGATCTTGCCGGCCCATGCCATTTTCTTAAGCAACTCGCTTGATTCTGATGGCTGGTCGGCTTTTTGGATCAGTTGATCGTATTGCGTTTGTGAAATAGAACCATTCGCTTTTAATATGTCGAGCAGTTCTTTATCAGCCGCGAAGGCTGCAGGCGCAAGTACGAGTGATGCACCTAATAATGTTGCTTTAATTGCAACTGATAATTTTGTTTGTTTCATTTTACTTCCTCTTTTTTAATGTGATTAATTTGTAACACGGATGAATTTTAGGATTTAAAGATGACAGTTTTATGACAGGTGAATGACAGTTGTTGTTTTTTACCGATAAACAACAAAAAGCCCGCTTTGCAGCAGGCTTTTTATAACACACGACGATTATAATTATTGTTCGAGTTGTTCTTCTAACTCTTTGATATCAATGTGCCTGACGTCTTTCCCCTTAACCAGATAAATAACGTATTCGCAGATATTACACGAGCGATCACCGATGCGCTCAAGCGATCTGGCAGACCACAGTAAATCGATAGATGCCGGTATCTTTCGCGGGTCTTCCATCATATGAGTGATTTGTTGACGGGTAAGATTTTCGTAATCCCTGTCAACCTTGCTATCCAGGTTGATAACCGAAATGGCCTCTTCGATATTTTTTCGTGCGAACGCATCCAGGCTTCTATTGAGCATATCTTTGACGCGTTCAGCCATTTGCTCCATGCTATCAAACTGTTCTGGAATAGTTCCCCTGGCTGAAATATCTATTGCTTGACGGGCTATTCTCTTTGCTTCGTCGCCAATTCTTTCTAAATCATTGGTTGTTTTTATAATCGCCATAATCAACCTTAAATCTGTCGCTGTTGGTTGACGCATCACAATAATACGATTGCATTGCTCATCTATTTTTACATCAAAGGTGTTCACTTTTACGTCACCTTCTATGACCGATTCAGCCAGCGCTTTGTCACGAGTCAACAATGCGGTCACTGCCATACCAACTTGCTGCAGAACCAAACCACCCATGCTCAAAACGTTACTGGTGACTTCTTCTACTTCTTCGTCAAATTTATGCGAAATATGTTGTCGTGTAGCCATCTGCTTTCTCTCCTTAACCAAAACGACCACTGATGTAGTCTTCTGTGTGTTTATTGGATGGTTTCATAAAAATAGTATCTGTCTGGTCAAATTCAATCATTTCACCCAGATACATAAAACCCGTGTAATCGGAAATACGCGCTGCCTGTTGCATATTATGGGTCACGATACAGATGCTATATTTTTCTCTTAGCACCGAAATCATTTCTTCGATCGCCAAGGTTGAAATTGGGTCCAGCGCGCTGGTCGGTTCATCAAACAGTATCACTTCGGGTTTTAACGCTATCGCGCGTGCAATGCATAAGCGTTGTTGCTGCCCTCCGCTTAGGCTGCGTGCATCCTGGTTTAACCTGTCTTTTACTTCGCCCCACAAGGCGGCGTCTCGTAACGATCTTTCAACAACATCGTCTATGTCGGAGCGTTTTTTAACGCCCTTTAGCTTTAATCCGTAAGCAATGTTTTCGAAAATAGTCATCGGAAAGGGTGTTGGCTTTTGGAAAATCATACCGACCCGCTGGCGTAAACGAATTAATTCCGCTTCTTTTTTAATCGTCAGAATATCGGTATAGTTCTCGCCATCCGAGTTTAATAAATTAATCGTGCCGTCGTATCGATGCCCTGGGTATAAATCATGTATACGATTCATGCCACGCAATAAGGTTGATTTACCGCAACCACTGGGTCCAATAAGAGCCGTCACCTTATTTTTTTCAATCGGCAAGGTAATGTTATTTAACGACGGTTCAGTCTCACCCTTGTAAGTAAACGTTAACGCTTGCACTTCCATCATGTTCTTCATTATTCAGCGTCTCTTTTTGTTGCTGGCATATCTGCCGAGTAAATTAATTATTAGCACCATGCTGGTCAACAAAAATGCGCCAGTCCAGCCTAGTTGAACCATCTCATCATCAGGCATGGTTGCAAGATTGTATATGGATACCGTTAACGAAGGGAAAGTACCAGTTAGATCCGTTGACCAAAACTGACTAGAACCACTGGTGTAAATCAGCGGCGCTGTTTCGCCTACAACCCTCGCAAATGCCAGCAAAATACCCGTTAAAATTCCTGCTTTGGCGTAACGGACAACGATATTCATGGTGACGTGATATTTCGATGCGCCAATCGCCATACCCGCTTCACGTAGCTCAACAGGCACTAAGTTAAGCATATCGTCTGTGGTTCTAACGATAATTGGTACCATTAAAATAAATAAAGCTAGCACGCCAGCCCAGCCACTAGTATGGCCCGTTGGAACGACCACAATCGCGTACACAAACGTACCCACTACAATAGATGGAGCCGACATCATCACGTCGCTCAAATCGCGCATAAACTCGGTAGTTTTTGAGTTTTGGCCGTACTCTTGAAGGTAAACACCCGCCAGAATACCAACCGGAATTCCAATAAAGGTCGCCACGCCTGACATCATTAACTGACCGACAATTACATTACGTAAACCACCATCTATCAAGTCCTTAGTGAATACATCCATACTTATGCCCGCTATACCTTTTGAGCATAGCGTGTATAAAATCCAGGCCAAAAAGAACAGGCCAACCAGTGCAGTTAAGGTGGAAAAAACAAGGAATAGCTTATTCATGAATAATCGCATTATTTCCGCCTCAAAAAGTAAAATTTGGCGACCGCTATGACGATAAAACTCATCATGAATAATATCAGCGCCAGATAAAATAAAACCGACAAACTTAAACCACTGGATTCTGCAAAGCTATTCGCTAACACCACAGGTATTGAGTTGGTTGGGTCGGTTACTTTTCCTGCAAATTGATACACGCCGCCGATAACAAAAGCCACTGCCATCGTTTCGCCTAAAGCGCGGCCAAAAGAGAGAATGATTGAGCCGATAATGCCCGATTTTGCGTAGGGAAACACCACGTCCTTAATCACTTCCAACTTGGTAGCGCCCATTGCGTAAGCTGACTCTTTTAGCAGGTCAGGCACCGTGCTGATGGCATCTCGGCTGAGCGCCGCCATAAAAGGAATAACCATAATACCCAACACTAGGCCTGCCACGAGCAGTGACACCGTGTTACCACCGAAAATACTGGCGATAAATGGCCCAAAATAAAACAGCCCCCACATACCATAAATAATACTGGGGATGGAAGCCAGTAACTCAATCGCAACACCTACGGGTTTAGCTAGTGAACCTGCGGCTATTTCAGATAAAAAAACAGCTATACCCATCGCAATAGGTATAGAAAAAAACATCGCTATTAAGGTTGAAAATATAGTACCGACAATGGGGACTAAAGCGCCATAAATAACCCTAGAGTCAGTTGAATTCGTTTCTTCATCATCCATTACGAAGTCCTCATCCGTTACGAAGTCCTCATCATCCGTCACGAAATCCTCATCATCAATGCGGTCACTCAATAGCTCTTGTTTGCTTTGTTCAAGCGCAGACAGTTCAACTTTTTCTTCAACTCCCCAGCGTGACTCGAATAAGAAATGTACGCCAAATTCTTCAATAGCAGGCTTTGCAGACAGGTATAGAACGACCGCCGTTGCGGCCAGAATAAAGAACACCAGGCTAGCACTGAACTGAGCTAGTTTTTTAAAAATTAATTCCATTACCGCCTTCTATTTAATGAATAACCTCCCCAATGGAACATTGGGGAGGTTATAAACACGTCTAAAACTTAGATAACTATTCGGTTTATTTTAAACCTTTTTCTACCCAGTAGCCTTGAATTTTCTTAATAACAACATCTGGAAGTGACACATAACCGACTTCTTCAATTAATTTATTCTTTTTAGTCAGTGCGTAGTCAAAGAACTTAATCACTTCTTTTGAGTTTTTACCTTCTTTAGGGACCAGAACAAACGTTGCCGTAACAACTGGGTAACCTTTTGGTGGGTAAGCAATATTGGCGTAAAAATCTTTTTTCGGATCTAAGTCCGCGTAAGTCGCCGCTGCCTCAAATGAAGCCGGTTCTGGCACGATAAATTTCTTTTCGGCATTTTCTATAATAGCCATATCCAGGCCATTTTTCTTTGCATCGGCGTAGTCTACATAGCCAATTGAAAACGCATTATTTTTAATTGCTGTGGCTACACCGAAATTACCTTTACCAGCAATGCGATTTTTAGATGGCCAGTCAACGACCTTCTTAGCCCCTACCTGTTTGCGCCATTGCTTATTCATTTTGCTCAAGTAATAGGTAAATGCGAAAGTAGTACCTGATTTATCGCTACGATGAACAAATAAAATGTCCTCATTAGGCAAGTTAACACTCGCGTTTTCTTTTTTAATCAGCGCATCGTTCCATTTGGTAATAGTGCCCAACATAATGCCTGAAATGGCCGCCTCACTTAACTTTAAGCCTTTAACGCCTTCAACGTTATAAGCAAATGTTACTGCGCCGATAGCCGTTGGGAACATAATTAATCCCTCTTTTGCTAACGCCGCTGACTTTAAAGGCTTGTCTGTACCGCCAAAATCAACGTGACGAGCTGCCACTTCTTTAATGCCTGAACCACTGCCTGTTGGCGTGTAATTTACCTGGTTACCCGTTTCGTCGTAATACGCTTTGCTCCACGTCGTGTACGCAGGATACGCAAAACTTGATCCGGTACCTTCAATTTTAGCTGCGTGAGCTGCCGTAGCAGCTGTTAAGCCCATTAATCCTAATGCTAATATTTTCTTCATTTTCATTACATATCTCCAATTAATTTGATCATGGATAAAGCCACGCCCTATCTTGATACTCAGTTTACGCTCGCCATATGGCATTATAATGAACGGTATATGACAGTTTAATGACGGTAATAAATCTTAAATACCATTAATTAGTGATTAACTCTGTTTGCAGAAAAAACACATTGGAACTGGCTTCCCTCCCCCACCGTACTATCAATAATAAGCTGTGCTTCGTGACGCTCTAACTCGTGCTTAACGATGGCTAAGCCGAGCCCTGTGCCATTTTTATGCATAATATTGTTTTCTGGCACGCGATAAAAACGCTCTGTTAGGCGGCCTAAATGTCTGGTGGCGATGCCTTTACCCGTATCGCTTACACTTAAAATGCCTTCTCCTTTATCATTCAGCGACCAGCTGACACGAACTTCCCCACGTTGCTCTGTATAATTAATAGCGTTATTAATAAGATTGCGCAAAACGGTAAGCATAGAGCTTTTATTACCTTTTAGATCAACGTTTGGCTGCATATCAAGTCGTAGCGCTTGTTTTCGCTGCTGGGCGACGGGCCTAAACTCTATACCAAGCTGCTCGAACAGGTCGTGCATATTAATAATATTATTCGAATTTTCCACGTCACTGTCTTCAAGTTTACTCAAGAGCAAAAGTTCGTCGATCATCGTTTGCATTTTAAGCACCTGTTGATCTACTTTTTGCAGTGATTTTTCTACCCGTTCTTTTCCTGCCGAAGTATCGGTTAATAACATTTCTACGTAACCTTTCAGCACGGTTAACGGCGTTCTTAATTCATGCGAGGCGTTTGATACAAAATCCTTACGCATTTGGTTAGCTCGCTCCACTTTTGTCACGTCGCGCACCAAAAGCAGACGTTCGTCATAACCATACGGTAGCACTCTTATCTCAATTTTCTCGGCTGTCCAATTCGATTCAATTACGGGCAGACCCATCACCAGCACACCATCTTTTTGCGGCTGGTTAAGTAATTTTGTAAAATGTGGGTGACGAATCAAATGGTTTATTAGCTGCCCTTCATCATTTTTCTTTAAGCCTAATAGTATTGACGCCCGATCGTTAAACCATTTAATTTCATTGGATAACGATAAAATAACTACGCCATCCGGGAAAATAGAAATCAACTTTCTGAATCTCTCCAGTTGCTCGCTAACGCTGTTTTTTTGCGCTAAACGCTGCTTTTTAAACTGGTACATCTGATACCCCAGTTGACCCAGAAGGCCCTTCTCAAACGGCACACTGTCCAGCTCATTTCCTTGAGCCCAATTATGAAGTTTCTGTAAGCGATAAAGTTGAAATGCAATATAGCCCAATAAAAAGGCCGCTATAAACCACGCGGTATAGCCAACGAAGGCGCCTAATACCCCGCCAATTAACAGGCATAACAACAAATTATTTCGTTCAAATTTCCAATCCATGTCCACCTTAAATAGCCGTTAATTTATAACCAAAGCCGCGTACCGTCTGAACCAGCTCTGCGCAACCCTGGGCTTCTAAAATTTTTCTTAAGCGCCGTATATGTACGTCAACAGTACGATCTTCCACATACACATTATTACCCCAAACGTTATCTAATAACTGATTGCGTGAATACACCTTATTGGGGTGTGCCGCCAAAAAATAAAGTAATTTATATTCTGTCGGGCTCATCATCACTTCAACATTGTTAAGGACTACGCTATGCCCCTCAGGGTCAATCACAAGAGGACCTATCGATAACAAATTGCTATTATCTGTCGATTCAACCCGCCTGAGCACCGCCTTAATTCGAGCAACCAGTTCGCGTACCGAAAACGGCTTGGTCACATAATCATCTACGCCCGTTTCCAGCCCGGTAATTTTATCGTCTTCAGAGCCTCTAGCAGTCAACATAATAATGGGAATATGTTTATTTTCATCCTGATTTTTTAAAAATTTAACCCAATCAGGGCCGCTAATGCCCGGCAGCATCCAGTCCAATAAGATGATGTCTGGCGTTATCTCATGAAGCGACTTCTGCGCTTTCATCACGTCTACACACCAAACCACATCAAGGTCATTAGACATCAGCGCAAGCTGTAACATTTCGCCAATATCTTCGTCGTCTTCAACCAGTAAAACTTTTGTTTTCGTCATTACAATAATCGCTTATTAAGTACAATTGGTTACGATACGTTATATTTATTACCGTATCGTGACAAGTTGAACCTCAAAGCCTTCACCCTGGAGCTCTTATGCATAACCCCTTAATACGAGCTCTGGCTCTGTGACTCTGTGCAATTAGGCGCTACCAGGCAATGTTCGCCTGTTTTTAAAATTAGCTTTAGGTGTTAAGTTAGCTACTTAGCCTGAACCGAATATGACTTTTATTTCTCCTGATTATGAGTTTTAGAGCATACCTATTATTTTTTCTTTTGAGTTTTATGCCTCTCACGCAGGCGGAGACTATTATTGTTGGCGACTTTTCAAATACTGACTTAACGGGCTGGGT
>JASJGO010000154.1:0-24544 GCA_033791505.1 Cycloclasticus sp. | reverse complement strand
CACTGGATGAGATGGAAGCGATTACCAGTGCTTCGTTGAATTTTGTGCGCGAATCCAACGTAAACGAAACAAACAAAGAGGTGGATATAAATGCATTGCTGGCGAGTATTTGTGACGATTTACACGATGCAGGTTTACAGGTCGAATATCAGAACAGTGAGCGTTTAATCTATTCCTGTCGTACTAAAGCATTGAAGCGTGCCTTGACCAACCTGATTAGCAACGGCGCCATCTATGGTCAGCAGGCCAGGGTTGAAATAAAAATAAAGCATCAGAATCTACAGATTATTATTACTGATAAAGGTGCGGGTATACCTGAAGAGATGCACGAACGTATTTTTGAACCCTTTGTGCGCAGTGAAGATTCACGTAACCGAGAAACCGGCGGTACCGGGCTGGGCATGTCTATTGCCCGAACAATCATCCTTCATCATGGAGGCGATATTAAATTGTTGAATCAGGCCAATGGGTTTACCGTGCTGGTGACTTTGCCCAGGGTGGTCTAGAACTTTGTCACTTTATATCATGGTTCTAACATTCGAATAGTTGAACCAAAAAAACCAGTTGAGAGCCTAAATGTTCATACAGTTTGGATGACTGACGAGGCGGTTAAACGGTGGAGCAAGTAGCCGCTCGGATATTGGGCGGGCTGAGGTTCTTGTGTGAAGGATTTGGCATCGATCTCAGCGACGGCTATCGCGTATTGGTCAATGAATGTGACCGCGTACCACCCTAATGCCAAAAGTGATCCATTTATAATGTGTCTACTCGACAAAGTAAATAAACGGATTCTGGGTCAATAGAGCTCTGCTTGTATCAGTTACAAGTTCATCTTGATGGACAAAGACCAACTGCATCTCTACTCTAGCTCTTCGTTTACATATTAAATTTGGAGGTCTCTATAAGTATTAAGACTATAAATCCTGCCACGCTTTATGACGGCACTCCCATTATGTCACTGGCTACGATTGAAACAGACGCTGTGGCAAAGGTATCAAAATAGTAAACGAGGGCCTGTCTCCCCATTGTTCGATTGAATTGAGACGGGCTTTCATAACCTACGAAATAGGCTTCGACTATGTCCGCACATTTGGCACATACCCAATCAAAAGTATAAGAAATATACACCACCTTCTTGTGGTTGCTTTGATGCTTCAGCTATCAAAGCATGCCGGACTCGGGGTTACTCCCACTCAATAGTGGCAGGCGGCTTACCTGAAATATCATAGGTTACACGTGAAATACCGGCTATTTCGTTGATAATCCGATTAGAGACATGGCCTAAGAATTCATATGGCAAGTGCGCCCAGCGGGCGGTCATAAAGTCGATGGTTTCAACGGCACGTAGAGCGATCACGTATTCATAGCGACGCCCATCACCGGTCACGCCGACCGATTTTATCGGCAAAAAGACGGCAAACGCCTGACTCGTTTTCTGGTATAAATCGTGTTTATACAATTCGCTGATAAAAATATCATCCGCCTGACGTAATAAGTCGGCGTATTCTTTTTTAACCTCACCCAGGATACGCACGCCCAGGCCCGGACCAGGGAATGGATGGCGGTACACCATATCGGCGGGCAAGCCCAGTTCTACACCTATTTGACGAACCTCATCCTTGAATAATTCACGCAACGGTTCGACCAACTTCAGTTTCATATCATCGGGCAAACCGCCGACGTTATGGTGGGACTTGATCAAGTGTGCCTTACCCGTCTTAGAACCAGCAGATTCAATAACATCGGGGTAAATGGTACCTTGTGCCAGCCACTTAGCGTCGCTTAGCTTAGCGGCTTCTTCATCAAAAATATCGATAAAAAGATTACCGATAACCTTTCGTTTCTTTTCCGGGTCAGAAACACCTTTAAGCACAGCTAAGTAACGCTGCTCAGCATTCACCCGAATAACACGAACACCCATGTGTTCGGCAAACATAGCCATCACCTGATCGCCTTCGTTCAGCCGTAGCAAACCCGTATCAACAAATACACATATCAGCTGATCGCCAATGGCTTTATGCAATAAAGCCGCTACCACAGATGAATCCACGCCACCGGATAAACCGAGAATCACCTGATCTTTACCCACTTGCTGCTGCACGTTGGCGATGCTCGTATCGATAATATTTTGCGAAGTCCAAAGCGCTTCGCAACCGCAAATATCAAGCACAAAGCGCTTTAAGATCCGGCCGCCCTGTTTGGTATGGGTCACTTCTGGGTGGAACTGCAAACCGTAGAATTTTTTATCTTCATTCGCCATACCGGCAATAGGCGCGCTATCGGTACTCGCCATTAGCTTGAAACCCTCAGGCAATTCAACCACTTTATCGCCATGGCTCATCCAAACGTCCAGAATGCCAAAACCGTCTGCGGTGACGTGATCTTCGATGTCTTTTAATAGCTCGGTATGACCCCTCGCACGAATACTGGCGTAACCAAATTCCTTATGCTCAGATGCCTCAACACGGCCGCCCAACTGGCTCGCCATCGTTTGCATACCGTAGCAAATACCTAATACGGGCACCTTGAGCTGGAAAATCAGCTCAGCTGCCTTTGGCGCGTTGCCTTCAGTAACCGTTTCTGGCCCACCCGACAAGATAATGCCGTTAGCTTTGAAATCAGCGATCGCCTGAGGATCGACGTCATAGGGATAAATTTCACAGTAAACGCCTATTTCGCGTATCCGTCTTGCGATCAACTGAGTGTATTGTGAGCCAAAATCTACGATCAGAATTTTATGAGAATGAATATCCTCATGATGTTGTTTATTCAAACTAAACCTCGTTGTTTACCGTTCAGTACGATAATTAGGTGCTTCTTTAGTGATGGTAACGTCGTGTACGTGACTTTCTCGCATACCCGCGTTAGTTACACGAACAAATTTTGCTTTATGGTGCATTTCTTCAATGCTTTCACAGCCGGTATACCCCATGCTAGCGCGTAAGCCACCCATTAGCTGATGAATGATATTAATCATCGAACCTTTGTACGCAACGCGACCCTCAATGCCTTCTGGCACGAGTTTTTCAGACTCACTGGATTCCTGAAAATAACGGTCGCTAGAGCCTTCTTGTTGCGCCATCGCGCCCAACGAACCCATGCCCCGGTAGCTCTTGTACGAGCGACCCTGAAATAACTCTACTTCACCAGGCGCTTCTTCCGAACCAGCCAACAGGCCGCCTAACATTACGGCGCTGGCACCGGTTGCGATAATTTTAGCCACGTCACCTGAGAAACGTATACCGCCATCTGAAATAACGGGAACACCCATACCTTTTAGCGCTTGTACGGCGTTATCAACGGCAGTAATTTGTGGTACGCCAACGCCCGCTACAATTCGCGTCGTACAAATTGAACCAGGCCCAATACCAACTTTAACCGCATCAGCACCCGCTTCTACCAAAGCTAGCGCCGCTTCAGCAGTGGCTATATTGCCGCCAATAACCTGTAGGTCTGGATAATTCGTTTTTACCCATCTAACCCGGTCCAGCACGCCTTGCGAATGGCCGTGAGCGGTATCAACAATCACCACGTCCACACCTGCAGCGACCAAAGCAGCCACACGTTCTTCCGTCCCTTCGCCGGTACCTACCGCAGCGCCAACACGCAGCCGGCCCTGGCTGTCTTTACAGGCTTGCGGGTAATCTTTTGCTTTTTGAATATCTTTAACGGTAATCATGCCACGTAGCTGAAAGGCATCATTAACCACCAGTACTTTCTCAATACGGTGCTTATGCAGTAGACCAACCACTTCTTCTTTACTGGCTCCCTCTTGTACCGTTACCAGTTTTTCTTTTGGCGTCATAGCCGAATCAATGAGTGCATCCATGTGTGTTTCAAAACGTAAGTCACGACTGGTAACGATGCCAATTAATTCACCGCCATTCACCACAGGAACGCCGGAGATATTATGCTGTCGAGTTAACGCGATAACATCACGAATAGTCGCATCTGAACTAACCGTAATCGGGTCCTTAATAACGCCGCTTTCAAAACGTTTAACTTTCGACACTTCATTTGCCTGCTGATCAATGGTCATATTCTTATGAATAATACCAATCCCGCCTTCTTGTGCCAGAGCTATTGCCAGGCGTGCCTCTGTCACCGTATCCATGGCGGCAGAAAGAATAGGAATATTAAGATAAATGTCGCGCGTCAGCTGGGTTTTAAGGTTGACGTCTCTAGGTAATACCGTTGAGTGGGCAGGTACCAACAAAACATCATCAAAGGTTAAAGCTTCTTGTTCAAATCGCATGATTTTGGGGCTTATCGTAGAAAAAGCAGGTCATTATAAGGTATGCTCCATTAATTATCATCTAATAGATATTTTACCAAACCATTATGCCTAATGTTGAGCAAATTTATACCGTTTCAAGGCTATGCCGAGAAACCAGACTGGTATTGGAAGGTCATTTTTTAAGTTTAGCCATTGAAGGTGAAATATCTAACCTTTCTTGCCCGGCGTCAGGCCATATCTACTTCACATTAAAGGACGACAAAGCGCAAGTTCAATGTGCCATGTTTCGTACACAATTACGTAAAACTGGTTTTAAACCAGACAATGGTATGCACGTTATTCTTCACGCTCGCGTCAGCCTGTATGAAGCACGAGGCAATTTTCAGTTAATCGTCGAACAAATGGAACCCGCCGGAGAAGGCGCTCTGCGTCAAAAATTTGAAGCCTTAAAAAACAAACTATCAGTTGAAGGGTTATACGACCAGGTCGCTAAAAAACCGCTGCCTTCATTGGCAAAAAGAGTGGCCGTTATTACTTCGCCAACGGGCGCTGCCATTCACGATATTTTAAGCGTACTAAACAGTCGTTTTCCGGCCCTGCCGGTACTCATTTACCCGGTCAGCGTGCAGGGAGAGACGGCTAAGTTCGAGCTCGTAGAGGCTTTAAAACTCGCCAACCAACGCCGTGACTGCGACGTTATCATCCTCGCTAGAGGGGGCGGATCACTTGAGGATTTATGGGCGTTTAATGAAGAGATCGTCGCCAGGGCCATTTACCAATCAGAAATACCCGTTATCAGCGCCGTTGGCCATGAAGTTGATTTCAGCATTGCAGATTTTGTCGCCGATTACCGAGCGCCTACTCCTTCTGCCGCAGCAGAAACCATCAGTCCAGACCAACATCAATGGTTAAATCAGCTGGATTATTTAGCCAATAAACTATCAACCATTTTGGCACGCACGCTACGCGATAAGCGCCAGCGTTTAGAGCGACTGCAGCAGTTACTTGAACGCGCGCACCCCGGCTCACAGCTACAATTTCACGCGCAACGGCTAGATGAATGCCGGTTGCGACTGTTACAGGCACCCGATCACTTTATTCAAAGCCACCGGCTAACACTATCTGAGCTCAATGCAAAATTACTAAGCGACAGCCCAAACAAAAAAATTCAGTACCTTCAACAGCGCGTTGAATCCTTGCAATATCGATTGTCTAGTAACATCCAGAAAAGCTTACAGAGCGCGCGTATCCGCTTTACAAACTGCAACAAAGGATTAGAAACGTTAAGCCCCTTAGCCACACTATCCAGAGGCTATAGCATTAGTAAACGGCAAGCCGATAATTCAATCGTTAGCAGCGCCAGGCAAGTTGTGGTGGGTGACACGCTTAGCATTCAATTAATTGACGGCTCGTTACAAGCCAAACTAGAAGGAATTTGTGAAAACAGTTAATTTTTTTATCCTCTGCTGTAGCCTTACAACGGCTACGCTGGTCCAAGCATTTCCGCAACAAAGTCGAGTGCCTGGCGGCATCGCCATCGTCGATTTCGATACTCAGAAACAACCCACTGTCTTTTACGACAAACAGCGCGTACTCACCGTTCATCATGATGGCAAATGGCGCGCCATCGTCGGCATCCCGCTTACTGCAAAAGCGGGCAATCACACGCTTAGCCATAAAGGGACGTCTCTCTCAAGTACCTTTGAAGTGACCGACAAAGAATACCCTGCGCAATATATTACGCTGAAGAAAACGCCGAAAAACAAACGCATGATTAACCCAAATAAACTGGATATGCAGAGGATCAATCGTGAAAAGAAGAAACTGTCTAGCGCCTTATCTACCTGGACAGATAAACCAGCCCAGTTAAATTTTATTCTTCCCGCTAATGGGCGCCTAAGTAGTCCCTTTGGGCTGAAGCGTTTCTTTAACCAGCAGGCGAGAAATCCACACAGCGGTTTAGATATTGCTGCCGCTAAAGGCTCGCCTATTTTTGCCCCTGCAGGTGGAACAGTTATTGATACAGGGCATTATTTCTTTAACGGAAACACCGTATTAATTGACCACGGTCAGGGCTTAATCAGTGGTTATTTTCACCTCAATAAAATGCTGGTTAGTATTGGAGATGAGGTGGAACAAGGACAACAAATTGCTGAAATAGGTGCGACCGGGCGTGTAACAGGGCCACATTTACACTGGAACGTCTATTTGAATAACACCAAGGTTGACCCCGCCTTTTTTATTGGCGACTATATACACCAATTAGCGACTAGCGAAAAATAAACTTCTATGCAAATTAAAGATCTATGCACCAGCTGTGACTGCTGGACGATTACCACCATTGAACATGATGGTCATACCGCCACCTTCACCTGCACCCACTGTAAAAATGAGTTTGAAATGCCATGGGACACGAACACACGTTTTCTAATCCGTTCCATTCGACACAGCTTAAAAAAACGCACCAAACAGTACCCCGAACTTAAAGAGTTAAAGTTTGCCGGTGATTTCGTAAAACTTGAGCCAAGAGCAGATAAAAAAAGCGGCGCTACTGGTTGTAAATAGCTTTTTTATCGGTGCTTTGCGGGTTTGGGTTTATTTCGCCTTTTATCAACTGGACTCGAGTCTTTACCCTTAGCAATATTAGTCGGTGACTTTCTACTTTTCTTCGCGTAGGGGTTATCCGGTGATTTGAATTCTATCCTTATCGGCGTCCCTATCAGTCCTAGCTTTTCTCTAAAGAAGTTCATCAAATAACGTTTATAGCTACCCGGAACCGCGACCGTTTGATTACCATGAATGATCACAACGGGTGGGTTCTGCCCGCCCTGGTGGGCAAATTTAAGTTTAATTCGACGGCCACTCACCAACGGTGGTTGGTGTGCGCTGATGGCCTGCTCGAGAATCTCTGTTAAACGCGGCGTTCCCATATCCATCATGGCAGAGCGGTACAGCGCATCAACAGAATCGAACAATTTGCCAACGCCGCTGCCGTGCAGGGCAGAAATAAAGTACTGCTCGGCGTATTCCAGAAAACTCAGCTTGACGTCAATCTGGCGCTTAACCTTGTCGCGTTGGTCTTCGCTTAGGCCATCCCACTTGTTTAAACCAATCACTAGTGCGCGCCCCGTCTCTAACACCATACCAAGGAGACTAGCGTCCTGATCGGTAACGCCTTCGCTGGCATCGATCAGATAAATCACCACATGCGTATCATCGATTGCGCGCAAGGTTTGAACGATGCTAAATTTTTCAACTGTTTCGGACACTTTTGAGCGGCGGCGTACGCCAGCTGTATCTATTAATGTATATTTTTTTCCGGATCGTTCAAAGGGTATAAAAACACTATCACGCGTCGTTCCTGGTTGATCAAAAACTACTACCCTTTCTTCACCTAACAGGCGATTAATTAGCGTTGATTTACCGACATTTGGCCGACCGATAACGGCGACTCTAATGCCCGAGCCTGGTAATGCGTCATCAAAAAACTGGCTCTTCGGAACCACCTCAAAAACGTATTGCAGCAGTTCAATAATCCCCCGCCCATGCGCCGCGGCAATTGCCCATGGCTTTTCAAAACCCATCTTATGAAATTCAGCGATATGAGTGTTTGCGTCAAGACCGTCGGTTTTATTCGCCACCAGAATAACCCGTTTGCCTAACTTGCGCAGATTCTTGCCAATTTCCTCATCTATCGGATGTATTCCATGACGCGCATCAACGATAAAAAGAACGACATCGGCTTCTTCGAGCGCGCGCTGCACTTGTTCAACGGCAACGCCATCTATACCTTCGGAGGTTGCCGTTATACCGCCGGTGTCCACCACCAGCGATCTTATTTCTCCACGCCTTACGAGTCCATACTGACGGTCGCGAGTTAGCCCTGGATAATCGGCAACTAACGCGTCACGGGTACGCGTCAGGTAATTAAATAGCGTTGACTTTCCAACGTTAGGCCTACCAACAAGAGCTATGACGGGTAACATATTTTAGTTTTTAAATTCCGCAGCAGTTTCAACGCCCAGGCGAATGGCTGTAATTTCGCCCTTAACGTCCTGTAAGTAGATCAAATCACCATCAATTAACGGCATTGCAGTAATAGCCTCATCACTCACTTTTAAACGAGACATTAAATGCCCATCTGACGCAGACAATACGTGTAAGTAACCTTCATAATCTGTCGTTAGCAAGTAATCACCGGTTTTTGCCAGCGGTGATAATTGTCTGTTTTCTAATTGATCTTGCTCCCAGTTAATCGATCCATCATTTTGATCAGCTGACCAAATATGGTTTTTAACGTCAACCACATACACGGATAACCAATCGGCAACCATTGTTTTAAACGATGACATTTCTGTTCGACGCCACGCAATTTCACCTGACCTGACGTCCACTGCTACGACACCACCATTAAATGTCGCCGCATATATAAAGCGCTCGCCCGCTAGTGGGTCGGCGTCTACATCGACCATACGCGTCAAAGCACCTCGGCCTCTAGGCACCGCAACACTGGTCTCCCAAATCTGTAAGCCATCTTTTAAGCGCAACACGACCAGTTTGCCGTTGGCGTAACCAGTGATCACACCACCACTTTTGATAACGGGTGAACTGGTTCCGCGTAAACTTAGCGCTGGAACGTCCCTGACATATGACCACACTTCCTTGCCGTCGCTGGCGTCTAGCGCACTGATTGCTCCGTCAATACTTCGCACGATAACAAAGCCATCCGAATAGCGAGGAATAGACAATACTTCACTAGATACCTGTGAAGTCCAAACGGTATCACCGTCACTCAGCTTTAAAGCAACGACTTCTGCGTCCGTTGTACCAAAAAACAAGTTTTCGGCGCCCACCTCAATACCACCAGAAATCGGTAAATTGGTCTTAACTTCCCAAATTTTATCGCCGGTTTTCTGATCTAAAGCGACGACCAAACCCTGGTCATCCGCCATAAAAAGTTTACCGTTAGAGGTCGCCATTTCTAACTTCAGGAAGTTTTCCTGTTGTCCCTTACCCGGTTTTTTTTGCCAAACCTTAGTGATGACGACCTCATTACTAATCGCTTCAAGTGGTTTTGCGGCTTCCAGGCCATCGTTACCACCTGGACTCATCATATTGATAACGCGACTCTCGAGGCTTTTACTCGCCGATTTAGTCGTTTCAATAAAACTTGAACAGGCTGTCAAGCTGAGCGTTAAAAAAAAGATGCTGACTACTCGAATCATTTTTTCGCCTCAACCTTATTAGCAGACTCGTCGGTGTTTGCAAAGCTAACTGGGGGCGGCCCCAGGTCGTCCAACTTCAACTGGATTAAACGTCGGTCCAGGGTAGCCGTTCTTAAGGCTACAAGGTAGCCAAGCCGTGCTTTTTCTATATCGCCTAGCAAACGATACGCGTCGCCTTTAAGCGCTTCATACTGACCAATAAATTCGCCAGGATTAACGCCGTTTTCTTCATTAAGAACAGAATCTACCAAAGCAATCACTTCTTCCATCTGGCCATCACCAATCCGAAGCCTCAGTGAACGAACACGTGCAATATGTTGAATTGAGTTATTACCTGCGTTTGCCGCTACTTTTTCGAGCGTCTCAATGGCTGTTTTACGATCGCCTGTTTCAATTAAAGCGCGCGCTTTTTGCAAACCAGCTAATGCGGCATATGGCGTAGAGCTATACGCATTGTCTATCTCATCGGCTAGTGCTACGGCAGCGTCGTACTTTGACTCTTTCATAGACTTTACCAATTGTTGATAGCTATCTGATGCCTGAATCGTTTGCGTATGACTCCAGTCTTTCCAGCTCTGCCAGCCAAAAATGGAAATCAAACCAAAACCAACGCCAAAAATAATCGATCGTGAATTTTCAGCCCACCACTTTTTAATACTTTCAACTTGCTCTTCTTCTGTTTGATAAGCGTCCATCATATTTCCCGTTTTAGCTATTGTTTTGTAAAAATGTAATTAATTCATCTTGCGAAACTTGTTGCTGCTCTTTTCTTTCACGCAAAAACTTAATTCCCACTTGTTTTTGTTCTATCTCTTGATCGCCAAGGATAAGAGCGAGTGTTGCCCCGGTGTTATCCGCCTTTTTAAACTGGCTTTTTAAACTACCACCACCACAATGTAAAACAAAACCTTGTTCAGGCAGTTGATCACGCAAAGTTTCGACCAGTTGCATGGCTTTTTTCTTTGCTTCGTCACCCTGGCAAACGATATAAGCCAAAGGCTTCACAACCGACCACTGTTTTTGCTCGAGCAATAACACCAGCCGCTCAACGCCCAATGCAAACCCAACAGCGGGCGTTTGCTTGCCGCCTAATTGCTCAATTAGCCCATCATACCGACCCCCGGCACAAACGGTTCCCTGGGCGCCTAAAGATGTCGTCGTCCATTCAAAAACAGTGTGTGAATAATAATCTAAACCACGGACTAATCGTGGATTATGCGTCACCTTAATTCCAGCATCGCTTAAATAGGAATTTAATTGTTTAAAGTGCATACTAGACTCTTCGCCCAACGAGTCTGCCAGGCGCGGCGCACGTTCAATTAACGCTTGCATATCAGGGTTTTTACTGTCGAGAATGCGTAAAGGGTTGCTATGCAGACGACGCAAGCTATCGGCGTCTAATTGCTCAATCTGCTGTTCAAAAAACTTCACCAGCACGTCTTTGTAACTGGCCCGTTCTTCACTCGTGCCCAACGAGTTAATTTCTAACGATAACTCATCGGCCAGACCTAGTTTTTTCCACAAGCGATAAGACATAAGAATAATCTCAGCTTCAATTTCCGCGCCCGACATACCGAAGCATTCGACGCCAATTTGCTGAAACTGCCTATAACGCCCTTTCTGCGGACGTTCATGGCGAAACATAGGGCCTTGATACCACAGGCGCTGAATTTGGTTATAAAACAAGCCATGCTCAAGTCCGGCTCTTACGCAACCAGCCGTACCTTCAGGACGAAGGCTTAACGACTCGCCATTACGATCTACGAAGGTATACATTTCCTTTTCGACGATATCGGTCACTTCGCCTATTGAACGGCAAAATAGATCGGTACTTTCAACCAACGGCATACGAATTTCAGAATAGCCATACTGCTGGCAAATATCTGACATTGCTTTTTCCAATAACTGCCACAACGGAGTTTTGTCAGGCAAAATATCGTGCATGCCTCGAATGGCCTGTAACTTTTTACTCATGGTTTCTTTTAATCTGTAGACGAGTTTTTAAACTTACTTTTTTCTAACAAACTCATCTCATATGAGTCGGGGTAAAGTTGCTTCAACTGCAAAACATAACTCGCGACAGCGCTTTGATTGCCCAATTTATCCTCTGCCTGAATACCGAGCCACAGAGATGCCGAATTATGCCTGGAAACGTCTCTAAGGCGTTGCAAGTAAGCCCGGGTAGATAAATAATTTTTCATCTCAAACTTTAACTTAGCCATTTGTAATAACGCGCTCGGGAACCGTTTATTACGCTGTAGCGCCGTCCGATAGTACGCTTCAGCCTTATCTAAATGCCCTGCTTGCCAAGCACAGGTGCCCGCGTTTGTTAAAACGATGTAAGGCGTTTTATACAATGGGTTCTTTAATGCCTGATTAAAGTGATGATCAGCTAAATCGTATTGTTTAACCCCGCATAAGTAACGCGCGTAATTGTTTTGAGCGCTTGAATTTGCAGGGCTTAAGGATACCGCCTTTTCATAATGCTGACCGGCTAATGACGCCTGCCCCAGACGGTCATAAAGAACTGCCAACACGTTATGCGCGTTGCTGGATGAATTATCAATTTCAATCGCCGTTTGCAATTTATCAAGAGCAACATCGTTCATACCCCTGCTCATATATTCCATACCCAGGGATACATAAACATCGGCCGGACTCTTTTCGTTACCCTGAATCAACGGGTCATCATTCTTAATGGGCTGCGATTGACAGGCAACGAGCAGTAAAGCCGTTAACACAACAATGGAACGTAATAATAATGATTTCATAGAATAACTGCCTGTTGTGATTTTAATTGACGTTTAGTTTTATCCTTAACCTTACCAACTAGCTGGCCACACGCAGCGTCAATATCGTCGCCTCGCGTTTTGCGCGTAGTCGTAATCAAACCAGCCTCTTTCAACACCGCTGTAAAGCGATGAATCGCATTATTACTTGAACGCGTATATTGTGTATTCGGGAAGGGGTTAAACGGAATCAAATTCACTTTAGAAGGAATACCTTCAAGCAATTTACTTAACTGATGCGCCTGTTCTACTGAATCATTGATACCACTCAACATCACGTATTCAAAAGTGACTTTTCGGCGTTTTTCGTCTTTTATGTAGTATTTACACGCTTCTAACAATTGGGCGATTGGGTACTTCTTATTGATCGGCACCAATATATCGCGCAATTCATCATTCGGCGCGTGTAATGAAACGGCCAAACTCGCCTCACTAACGTCCGCCAGGCGTAACAAAGCCGGTACCACCCCGGAGGTGCTAACGGTAACTCGGCGCTTAGCCAGTCCGTAGGCAAAGTCATCCATCATCAGGTTCAGCGCCGACACGGTATTATTGAAATTGAGTAACGGCTCGCCCATACCCATCATTACAACATTGGTAAGATTTGCCTTACCTTTAAGCGCTTTCGCCGCAACCCATACCTGGCCAATAATTTCTGCGGTAGACAAATTACGATTAAAACCCTGTTGTGCGGTCGAACAGAAAGTGCACTCTAACGCACAACCCACCTGCGATGAAACGCATAAGGTACCACGACCTTCCTCAGGAATAAAAACCGTTTCTATGCGGTTTTGTCCATCCAGTTCCAGCACCCATTTATAGGTTCCATCCTCAGATTTTTGTTCAAAAACAATCTCCGGTAAACGTACTTCAGCAATGTCAGCAAGGCGCGCTCGTAGCGCCTTACTGAGATTACTCATCAGCTCAAAGTCAGACACGCCTTCCTGGTGTATCCATTTCAAAACCTGCGTCGCGCGAAAAGGCTTTTCGCCCAGCTCCGCGAAAAAGGCCCCCAGGCCTTTACGATCAAGATTTAGCAGGTTTAGTTTTGAGCTCATTCGTTATTAGCGCGTACGCTCACACAGTTCAGCGTCGCTAAAGAAAAACTTAATTTCTTCGGCGGCCGTTTCAGGCGCGTCAGAACCGTGCACGGCATTCTCATCGATGCTATCAGCAAAATCCGCACGAATCGTACCGGCAGCGGCTTCAGCTGGATTCGTCGCACCCATCACTTCGCGATTTTTAAGAACGGCGTTTTCACCTTCCAGTACCTGAACCATCACAGGGCCAGAAATCATAAATCCAACCAGATCCTTGAAAAAAGGACGTTCTTTATGGACGCCATAAAAACTTTCTGCTTGCTCACGGCTTAGCTGCACCATTTTAGCTGCCACGATACGCAAACCGACTGATTCAAAACGCGCATAAATTTGACCAATAACATTTTTTGCAACAGCATCCGGTTTTACAATAGAAAAAGTACGCTCAAGCGCCATAGTATTACTCCAACAATTAAATTAATTTAAGAAAAAACCGTTTAAATTCGCGGCATTAGGTTATCTGATAGCCAGCTATCATAATGAGTGTAGTTTACAGATTGTGGCCTGTACTGGCAATCAAGTAATGACTACCAAAGCGCAAAGATATCAACGCATTTAGTTGATATTGAGAACGTATTAATTAAACGGTGAAGCTCTCACCGCAGCCGCATGCGTCTTTAACATTGGGATTGTTAAATTTAAATGCGGAGTTTATTCCTTCCCTGGCGTAATCAAGCTGCAGACCTTCTAAAAAGCTCAAATCGTTTTGATCAATCACAACCTTTATTCCAAAGTCCTCGTGCACGGTATCGCTTTCTTTAATTTCATCTGCAAAATCAATGATGTAGGAATAACCAGAGCAACCAGATTCACGAACACCAAGGCGCAAACCCATGCCTTTGCCGCGTTTTTCTAGTTGATTTTTAACTTGTGCTGCTGCACTTTCGGTTACCGTTACTGACATAATGTCCTCAAATAATTATTGAATGCTGACCCTTAGAACGACCGAACCTTATTTGGTTCAATCCCTCTGGCTTCAACCAGGATAAAATAAAACTTTCCAGTTATCGGGGTTATCTGTGTAGTCTACCAACATAGAGCGAAACTGTGTCGAATTCTTACCCCTCTAAAAACGCCTGAGAGTACGGGTCTTATAAAAGCCAGACGTTTTGTATCCGCCCAGTCAATACCCTATACTACGCAACATTGGTCGGCAGGTGTTTGCTGAAATTTATTTAAACTTACTCTCATAACCTATGTTTGATATCGGTTTTTTTGAACTATGTCTTATCGCCATCATCGCTTTATTAGTGATCGGCCCTGAAAAATTACCCCGGGTGGCTAGAACCGTAGGCCTCTGGATAGGTAAGGCACAAGGCATGGTAAAAACCGTTAAGTATGAAATTGACGAGCAGTTACGCGCCGAAGAATTAAAACAGTCGATACAACGAGCAAAGGACGACGTTAAAAGCAATTTCTCAGAAAGCCTTGAGGATGTCGAAACGGCTTTTAAAGATCTCCAGTCCGAGATAAAAGAAGAGCCCGTAGAAGGCATTAAACCTACAGCCGAAAAACCGGAAGAGAAATAAACTAAGGCCTTTCGCTAAGCTAAAACCATCAGCCAGACAGGCAACGTTATAAAAAACAGCACTGTACTGAGCACTAAAACGGTCGACAAAAGCTCCGTATTTAAACCATACCGTTCGCTCAATATCATCGTCGCCATCATAGAAGGCGTAGCCGCCATCAATACCGTCGCCTGAATGCTATCTACGTCGCTCATCGTAAAATGCGCAGCAAAATAAACAACCGTTGGAACAATCAGCAATTTGATTATAGAAGCCAGAATCGCAATTCCTTTGTGCTTGTTCAAACTAGCAATAGAAAGTGACATACCTACGACGAGCAGCATGCCAGACATCGTGACCTGTCCTAACATACTGGTCCCTTTTTGCAGAAATTCAGGCAAACTAATATCATAAATATTAAGCCCAATTGAAAAAACAAACGCCCAGATAGGCGGTAAGCTCAATAGGGATTTGACAAACCTCAGCGGCGTCTGGGCTTGCTCATCATTATCTCCCCATTCGATCGCTATCCATAAACCCACCACCCAGAGCATTGGGGTGATCGCCATAATGTCGATATAAATCGCAAAACGTGCCGCCTCATCGCCCTGAATAGCCTGCAACAACGGCACACCCAAAGAAATAATATTTCCTAGTCCGCAGACCAGCATCAAGGTACCCAGTTCCGGCTTACCCCAACCCTGGCGCTTTAACCAGGGGTAAAAACCCCAGCAAGCTAGCATACCAACAGCAATACCCAAATTGGAAACCAGCGGTGAACTAAAAATATCACCGCTCAGGGTTACCTTGGGAATGACCGACAAAATAAGCGCCGGATAAAAAAGATTCAGCACCAGGGTGCTAATCACCCGGCGAGTCTCAACCAGGGTGAGTCCCGCGGGCTGCCAAAACCTCAATAGCACACCCATTAAAATAATGAATGCACTGGGTAATAAAGCCTCATTAATCTGATTAATTATGTCAACATTCATCTCGTTTGATTCAGTTAAATTTATCCATCCGGTACATTAATTAAACCATACGGATCTGATCGATGATTTATTTAAAGCAAAAAAAACCCCGCCTTAAGCGGGGCCTTTAAAACATGCAGAAATTAAGCAGTTACGTTAACAGCTTGTGGTCCTTTAGGGCCATTTTCTACGTCGAAGTTCACTTGTTGACCTTCGTTTAATGTGCGAAAACCTTCGCTAGCAATAGCTGAAAAATGTACGAATACATCTTTGCTGCCATCTTCTGGAGTGATAAAGCCGAAGCCTTTTGATTCGTTAAACCACTTAACGGTTCCTGTTGCCATGATATTACCTCAATAAAATTAAAAAAATGTTACAAGTCTTACAAGGAAATTCAAGAGCAGATCTTACAAAAACCAGTTAGAAAATGTAGCGGCGTTAATATTAACGTAATTTAAAACATAAAAACACTATTTTTTCATTTTAAAGGAAACTAATTCAAGCATTTAACTGAATTATCCGGTACAATCCGCCGCTCACAATGGTAGTGCTGATCGGTCTGCACTCACCCTCAATTACGCTAGCGTCTATTTTACAAAGCGTTACAAGCAAGTTGCCGCCTCGACCGTCCCCTATTTACATAGTGGTGGCTGGACTCATGGAGAAAAAACATGTCATTCGATTCCCTCGGCCTTAGAGCCGAATTAAGCCGTGCTGTATCAGAAAAAGGCTACACCACACCTACCTCTATTCAACAACAGTCCATTCCCCTTATCTTAGAAGGTCGCGATATTATGGGTGGTGCGCAAACGGGTACCGGTAAAACAGCCAGCTTTACACTGCCTGTTTTACAGCGCTTAATGGAACACGGCAAACCAGCCAATAAACCATCAAAAATACGCGCTCTGATATTAACACCAACGCGCGAGTTAGCGGCCCAGGTTGCAGAAAGCGTATCGGATTATGGCAAGCACCTGCCTTTATCTTCATTCGTCATCTTTGGCGGCGTTAACATAAACCCGCAAAAACAGAAACTTCGTAAAGGCGTTGATATTTTAATCGCCACACCGGGCCGATTACTGGATCATGTCAGCCAAAATACCGTCGACCTTTCAGGCGTTGAGATTCTAGTACTGGACGAAGCAGACCGCATGCTCGATATGGGCTTTATAAGAGATATACGAAAAGTACTGGCTCTGCTTCCAAAGCAAAAGCAAACGCTGTTATTTTCTGCTACCTTTTCTGATGACATCAAAAAACTGTCTAGCAGTTTGCTACACAACCCCGCGTTGATTGAAGTGGAGAAACAGAACACCGCCTCAGCATTGATTACGCAGGTCGTCCATCCGGTCGATAAAAAACGCAAACGCGAATTATTATCTTTCTTGATTGGCTCTAATGACTGGAAACAGATTTTAGTCTTTACCCGTACCAAACACGGCGCCAATAAGCTAACCGAACAACTCAATACCGATGGCATTACCGCTGCCGCTATTCATGGTAACAAGAGCCAAGGTGCTCGTACTAAGGCGCTCGCCAATTTCAAATCGAATGATGTTCGCGTGTTAGTGGCTACCGATATCGCAGCGCGTGGATTGGATATTGATCACTTGCCCCACGTAGTTAATTTTGAACTACCTAACGTGCCTGAAGATTACGTGCACCGTATTGGCCGTACAGGCCGCGCGGGCACACCGGGCGAAGCCATGTCGCTGGTTTGCGTTGATGAATTAAAGTTGCTGAAAGACATAGAGCGACTGATTAAAGAAAATATTTTAAAGGTACAGATAGACGGCTACGAGCCTGACCCAAGCATCAAAGCTGAACCGATAAAAAATGGGCGTAACAATCAGCAACGCTCACCGAGAAAAGCAAATGGCGGCAGAAACGCACCCGCAAATAACCAGTCTCGATCAAAACCTAAGGCACGGCCTGAGGCAGGAAGTCGTCCAAACGGCCGCCCAGAAAACTTTGGCAATCGATAAACCCTAACAACACAGTACGGAATATACCCATGTTAATTAGTGCAAATATCACCATGCAGTTTGGCTCCAAGCCGCTTTTCGAAAACGTTTCTGCGAAATTTGGTAACGGTAACCGATACGGCCTTATAGGCGCCAACGGTTGCGGTAAATCAACCTTTATGAAAATTTTAGGCGGCGATTTAGAGCCCTCTGCTGGTAACGTGTCGAAAGACCCCGGTGAGCGCATCGGTAAATTGGGCCAGGACCAGTTCGCCTTCGAGCAGTACTCCGTTATCGACACCGTCATTATGGGTCACGAAGAGCTATGGGAAATAAAACAGGAACGCGATCGAATTTATTCCCTGCCTGAGATGACCGAAGACGAAGGCATGAAGGTTGCCGAATTAGAAGTAGAATTTGCTGAACTCGACGGCTACAGCGCCGAAAGCCGCGCCGGCGAACTATTAATGAGTGCCGGTATCGCTCAAGAACTACACTTTGGCCTGATGAGCAACGTTGCCCCCGGCTGGAAGCTGCGTGTACTTCTCGCCCAGGCGTTATTCTCTGAACCCGATATTCTGTTGCTTGATGAACCGACAAACAACCTGGACATCAACACCATTCGTTGGCTAGAAGGCATTATTAATCAATCAAAAAGCACCATGATTATTATTTCGCACGATCGTCATTTTTTAAATGCCGTTTGTACGCATATCGCCGATATTGATTACGGCGAATTACGTCAATACCCGGGTAATTACGACGATTTCATGACCGCATCAACGCAAGCGCGCGAATTACTTTATTCTGAAAACGCCAAGAAAAAGACTCAAATTGCTGAGCTTCAAAGCTTCGTCAGTCGTTTCTCTGCTAATGCCTCGAAAGCGAAGCAAGCCACCTCTCGTGCTAAAAAATTAGAGAAAATCGAACTCACAGATATTAAACCGTCATCGCGTATAAGCCCCTTTGTTCGTTTTAGCCATAATAAGAAACTGCACCGCGAAGCCGTTACCGTCGAAAACCTTGGACACGGATTTGATGATGAAATCCTGTTTAAAGATTCCAGTATGATTTTGCAAGCCGGTACCCGCCTCGCCGTTATCGGTGAAAACGGCGCGGGTAAAACGACTTTTCTTCGCTGTTTAATGGGTGACCTAAACGCCAACCATGGCGAGATACGTTGGGCAGAAAATGCAGAACTAGGTTATTGCCCACAGGACGCCAGCGCCGACTTTAATGTCGATATGACGCTATTTGACTGGATGAGCCAATGGCGTAAACCCAGTCAGAACGACCAGATCGTTCGCATGACACTGGGGCGTTTGCTGTTTTCTTCAGATGACTTTAACAAGAAAGTGAAGGTTTGCTCGGGTGGCGAAAAAAACAGGTTGCTATTTGGTAAGCTGATGCTGGGTGAAACCAATGTGTTGCTAATGGATGAGCCGACAAACCACCTCGATATGGAATCCATCGAATCGCTCAACCTGGCATTAGATAATTATGACGGCACCCTGGTGTTTGTCAGCCACGATAGAGAGTTTGTATCATCACTCGCCAACCGTATTGTCGAAATCACGCCCAATGGTATCGTTGATTTCCACGGCACGTATGATGAGTACCTTAATAGTCAGGAATTAGAGCAACAGAAAAATGGCACTCGTTAGACTTAAGATATAGCTAAAACTCAAAAAGGCCTGTTTCGATGTATTCGAAACAGGCCTTTTTTATGCCCGAGAATAAACCCCCGATATGATTAGTTCTGGCGGCAGGCGTCCAGTAAGGACTGCATTTTTTCCAGCCCTTGCGCCCTTGCAAAGGCAATATTCTTTGCTGGAATCTTGTCGGGATTTGGAAAACTTTCCAGCGCCTTTTCGACGCTGTTTTCGCGCAAAATATGCACTATCGGATACGGCGAACGATTGGTATAGTTAGCAGCGTCGTCTTCTCCTTGGCCCTCAAAACAATATTCCGGGTGAAAGCTGGCTAATTGAAAAACACCTTCATAGCCCTGGTCTTCAATTAAAGCATCTGCTATCGCCACCAGTTCCAGATAATCGTCAAATGACTCAAAACCATTGGGGTAAATCACTAAACTACTTTCAATCGCGGACGACTCACTAAGGCGCTGTAATTCATCGCCCAGCGCCAACAAACACGGTTCAAACAAGTGTTCATTCACCACCACGTAGTCAAGCCTTCCAGCCTCCACCACCGGCTTTGCAAACGGACAGAAGTTTAAACCAACGATAACCGTCTCCACCCAGCGGCGACAACGTTCAATAACCAGAGCATCTGGTGTATTCACTCGCTCTACCACATCAAATCATCGGGCACTTCAAAACCCGCGTACTCATCGTCGTTACCTGATGCCTTGTCTGCCAGGTAGATCACGCGGCTTTTATCTCGCAGCTCTATTTTACCGGCGATAGGCGCGGGAACGACCTCATAACTTTTAACAAACTTAACGATAACCGCCGTTCCCTTCACCAAACTTTCGCGCAAGGCTTCGCTGACGTAAACGGATCTTATTTTATTATTATCGGTAAAGTTAAACGCCACACCGTCGTCATTTTTAGCCAATTTATGCAGATTAATAAGCTGGTTAATTTGCCCCGTTATCTGCTTTTTTTCTGCTTCTTTATTCAGCTCGGCATTCAGCAGCTTATCTTTCTCTAATTGTTCAGCTTTTGCCTTATTCGCCAGCAACGACGCTTCATCGAGCACTTCCACCTTATTCTTCTGCTGCTTTATCGTTTGCTTACGCTTATCGTGTTTTACCTTATGCGCTTTGTTTTTGCTGGTTAAACCGGCTTTTAGCAACTGTTCTTGCAGGGAAAGAGTTTTCATAATTAACGGCTTAGATTTAGCAATTTAAAAACAAAACATCATACAAGGTTTTAGATTAACAAAACATAGCGTGGAACTTCTGCGCCCTATTTGATTCATGCATTTAAATAAAACTAACTTGTCTAAAAAACCACCCTTTTCCAGGCTGTTATTCGTTTTGGCCTGCCCCCTACAACAATTCGTTTAACACCTGAATTCGCTATAAAAACAAGAACGTGGCTTTAAACTGCCATATCTATAATTACTTAAGAATGCTTATCTAAACTCCAGCCATATTAACGTAAAAACCTATCAAATTAGGGTGCGGCTCTTATGATTTTCCCAATCACTGTGCCATAAAAATAGTGCTTCGGCACCGATAGGCTTACTCAAAAGATAGCCTTGCCCGTAGTCACAACCCAGCTTTTTTAATGATTGATAAGAGAGTGAGTCCTCTATCCCTTCAGCCACCACTTTAAGACCAATGTTATGGGCCAGATCAATCGTAGAACGCACGATGATGATGGCGTTTTCGTCATTGACCATATTCATTACAAAGCTTTTATCAATTTTTAACCCGGTGACCGGAAACTTGGTTAAATACTGTAAAGATGAATAGCCCGTTCCGAAGTCATCGATATTTATTTGTATACCTGTCTTTCTTAATTTAGCTAAATTATCTAATGTTTCAGCTGTACGTTGCATCAATGCGCTTTCAGTCATTTCGATGGTCAGAAATGAAGGCTCTAACTGAGTTGCGTCGAGCTCTGTACTAATATAATCAGCCAAGCTAAGGTCGATTAAATCATGCGCCGAAATATTAATAGAGACTCCAATTTTAAGCCCTCGTTTATGCCAATCACTGAGTTGTTGTACCGCATGTTTTATGACCCAACGAGTGATCACACCTATATTGTGAGTCTGTTCGGCAAGCGGGATGAAGTGATCGGGATAAATAATGCCTCGGATGGGATGATTCCAGCGCACCAGAGCTTCTACCTGGTCTACATCACCTGTTAGAAAATTTACGATCGGTTGATAATGGAGAATCAGCTGATCTTCTGCTACAGCCGTTCGTAACGAATGCGATAACTCGAGCCGATTAAAACTATCCTCATCAAGATTTTTATCATATCGCTTATGAGTTTCTGCAGATTTTTTAGCGGCATACATGGCGACATCGGCTCGCTTTAGCAGTTCTTCAGGCTCTTCTCCATCATCTGGAAACAAAGCCACGCCGACGCTAACCCTAATCTCAAACGATTGTTGTTGCAGGATAAAGGGTGCTTCTAAAATCGTATTAACACGGTTTATGAAATGACTTTGTTTTTGCGGGTTTGCCATAGGCAGCAGAATTAAAAATTCATCACCACCCATTCGGGCCACCGTGTCACCGCCACGCATAATACCCTGAAGTCGTTTGGCAATTTCCTTAAGAATTTGATCGCCAGCCCCATGCCCCATGGAGTCATTTATTTCTTTAAAATTATTTAAATCTAACAACATAACGGCCAATGGTTCTTTTTTCCGCCTGGCGCTCAATATCGCCTGTTTAAGGCGATCATTAAAAAGTGTTCGATTGGGAAGATCAGTTAGTGCGTCGTGCAACGCCATATGCTCAAGCTGATCAAGCTGCTTTCTTTTTTGCGTAATATCTTCCTGCAAAATAACGTAATGACTAACCTTCCCTAAAGGAGTTTTTACCGGAGAAATACTAGTGTTTTGCCAACGTAACGCATTATTATAAAATTTATTCCGTATTTCACCTTGCCAAACATTTCCTGCTTTAAGTCTTTTTTTAATGTTTTTCAGTGTCTTTTTACCCATCACGCCGGGGTCAAAAATATCCGTTAATTTACCCCGAACGGTCTCGAAATCTTTCCCAGCCATGTTGCAATAGGCCGCGTTAATGTAAACAATTTTTCCATCGATATCGGTAATAATAATCGGCCCGGGGTTTTGTTCTACGGCAAGGGATAACATCCGAATTTTTGCTTCATCGCTTTGCCACTGGACAAATATTTTGCGAATCATCAGCACACCAATCGCTATTAATATGGAAATAATCAGCGCCACCAGCTCGGTCGAAAACACCATCAGCCAGTTATCATCTAATCCACCTTGTTGGTAAAGTAAGCTAATCACACGGCGCGCGGCCATTAATAAAAACGCTGCAGAAAGGACCATCCAGGCAAACGCCCGCCCCGTCAGCGGGATTAAACGTAGTGCCAAAACCACTGCAATACATTGAACGGCAACCGATAGCCATAAAATCGTCGAAATATCCGCCATATGCTTCTCCCAACCGCGTTATTGTTTAATTTTATTGCCCCAACAACACCTTATCTTAAGATGAAAGCTTAAATTAATAATAGACCATAAACGGTAAAAGAGCTATTTATCTACCCCATCCAGTTCACCTCTCGCAACACATGCAGCAACGGCTAGTTAGCCGTCAACGTATCGCACACTGCTAATCAACAGCATGACCAAAAACACTCAACTAGAACTCAAAGTGCTGGGATGTAGGTAAAAAGTGCGAATGCTAATAAATACGGCAATAACACCCTGCATTCGTCGAGGCTTCATATCAACGCTATTTCGGATACGCAGATATCAAGGTCAGAGAGTACTATCGCGAAGACGGATCGCCCACTTAATTCACTGATGCTTAATGGCTAAGCTGCAGTAAGCGGCTTTGATTCAGATCACATTGCGCAAACCCAAATCTTCTGGGTAAGGCTGCATATAAGCCTGCCGCGAAATGTACTCGTCTGGATGCCTGGCGAAATGGTGTTTTAACATCACCATCGGCACAATCAGGGGCACATGACCCAAACGATATTGCTCGATAATTTTACTTAGCTCCTGTTTCTCTTCAGGAGACAAGGCCGCTTTCAAATAACCCTGGATATGCATCAATGCATTGGTATGACTTTTACGCGTTGCTAACTGACTCAGCGCCGCCATTAATTCGGCAAAGTATCGTTCACCTAATTCAAGCGGGTCATGTTTTCCTGCATCTGCCAGCATTTTACCTAGCTCAGAGTATTTCTGTGGCGCATGAGCCATCAGGCAATATTTGTAGCGCGAATGAAAGTCGATCAATAGTCGCGAACTTAAGCCTTGTCTGCGTAGTTGTTGCCAGTTTGAATATGCAAAAACGCGGGTAATAAAGTTTTCCCGTAACGATGGGTCCATCAGCCGGCCTGACTCTTCTACTGGTAGCAAAGGATAAGCTTCGGTTATAACATTAGCGTAGATACCACGGCCACCGTCTCGATGTGGAATATTATTCTGCTGGTAAACCTTCACCCTGAACAGGCCGCAGCTGGGTGAGTTTTTCATAAATATATAACCAGACAAGTCGGTATGTTCACGCGCCTTAGCCTGGCCAAAGGCCGCTAAATCGTCGGTGAAATTTACCGAATTATCAGAGTTTAAAACCGCCTGTGGCTTATTCACGTCACCAATCAAGCGTATCGGCGGGCGCGGAATAGATAAGCCGATGCCTACTTCCGGGCATTCGGCAATAAAGTCAAAATAGCGCGAAAGAGTGTCTGTACATAAACTCGATTGTTTATGTCCTCCGTCAAATCTGACTTCCTTACCTAATAAACAGCTACTGATACCTACTTTTATTTTTGAATCACTCATCCAAATAAACCTTTGAAATTTTGCGTTTAAACTTACCGGGCCACTACTTATGTTCGTATCGCTTTTATGTGATGATAATAGCACGTCAATTAATTAAGAGAATGACTTGAGCTGTACATTAATCACCGGAGGCACAGGGCTTATAGGTTCGGCACTTTGCCGATATTTAACGTCGTTACATCATTCGGTTATCGTTCTCAGTCGTCGGCCTGAAACGGTGGCCGAGAAGTGCGGGCCGACGGTCACCGCTGTCAAATCACTGGATGA
>JASJGO010000153.1:0-9719 GCA_033791505.1 Cycloclasticus sp. | reverse complement strand
GGCGCTCCTATCGCAGACAGGAAATGGACGAGCAAACGCAAACAGGAGCTTTACCTGAGCCGCGTTGATTTAACAAAAAACCTGGTCTATTGGTTAGCTCACCGACAGCAGAAACCCGAGTGTTTAATTAGTGGCTCGGCGGTTGGCTGGTATGGTGACAGTGGTTCCACTATCGTTACAGAAAACAGCAAACCACACGATGAATTTACTCATCAATTATGTGAAGCCTGGGAGCAACAAGCCAAAAAAGCAATTGCCTTGAACATCAGGGTTTGCATTGTCCGTACCGGCCTTGTTTTAGCCAATAACGGCGGCTTTCTAGCCAGGCTATTACCACTTTTCAAATTAGGCTTAGGCGGCCCATCTGGTGACGGGCAACATTACATGCCCTGGGTACATATTAATGATCTGGTTCATTTACTTTACACACTATCAAGCAACCTAAACGCCCACGGTATTTATAATGGCTGCGCACCGCAGCCAGTGACCAATTTAGAATTCACAAAAACTTTAAGCCAGCAACTGAATAGACCCGCCTTATTACCGCTACCCAAATGGTTATTAACGTTCCTGCTGGGAGAAATGGCGCAGCTACTGCTGAGCGGCCAGAACGCCTTACCTGAAAGGGCAAAAGAAATTGATTTTAGCTTTAAATACACCCAACTAGATCAGGCACTTGCTGATTTATTGCCTGCCAAGAGTTAGCGCAATATGAAAAACAGAGCCCTCTCCGTTATCAGTCTGGTTAGCTTCGTAGTTCTAATCAGCTTCTTTTTAAATGCCTGTACCGGCGCTCCTGATAAGGTCACCGCCGTTAAGGATTTTAACGTCGACAGGTATTTAGGCAGCTGGTACGAAATTGCTCGACTCGACCATTCATTTGAAAAAGGCCTCTCGCAGGTAAGCGCCGACTATAGCTTACAAGCAGATGGCGGAATCAAGGTCATCAACCGCGGCTATTCTGCAGCAAATAAAAACTGGAAGGAAGCGGTAGGTAAGGCTTACTTCGTATCAGATAAAAACAAAGGGCACTTAAAAGTGTCTTTCTTTGGCCCTTTTTATAGCTCATACATTATCTTTAATCTGGACCAACAACATTATCAGTACGCATTCATCTCCGGCTATAACACCGACTACCTTTGGCTACTATCTAGAACGCCTACCGTTAGCAAAGAGCTGATTGATAAATTCACCCGCGAAGCTCAACAACGGGGCTTTGATACCAGCCGGTTAATTATTGATAACCACGCCAGCTAACGACCCCTGTTATCAGTTTAAACATCGCGTAACACCTGCATCGGTGGTTGGTTAACCGCCTCTTTAACGCCCCATAAGCCCGCCAACGTAACGCACACCGCGCTGATTAGCGGCACAACTAGCCACATCACTATACTCAACTGGAAATCAAGGTGCAGAACGTAGGTGTAAAGGGCAAAAGCGATCATTTCCGACATCAATACGGCAATAACACCGGATGCCAAACCTATTAACGAAAACTCCACTAGATGCGCCTTTCTCAATAAGGCTCGGTTTGCCCCCAGGGTTCGCATTAACGCACCTTCAGATATTCGGCTATCAAGGGTCGAATACACCGCGGCAAACAACACGGTAAAACCCGCCAGCAAGGCAAAATACAGCAGGTAATTTATCGCCGCCGTGAGTTGCGTCAAGATGGTTTTAAACTGCTTCAGCATCGCGTCCACTTCCAGCACGGTAATACTGCTAAATTGCTTCACCAGGTCATTCAACACATTCTTATTCGCCGCCGATAAATAAAAGCTGGTGATATACGTCGTTGGGTAATCCACCAGCGTTTGTTCTGAAAACACCATATAAAAATTCGGCTTCATGGTATCCCACTGCACGCTACGGATATGCGACACCACCGCCTCTACTTGCTCGCTGCCAATGCTAAACGTTAACTTGTCGTCCAATGTCACGTTTAAACTTTTCGCCAACTGGCTCTCAACAGAAACCAGTCCCGCTTCCACATCGCCCCACTGCCCGGCAATGGTTTTATTATCTTCTGGCAACTTATCGCCCCAGGTCAGGCTCAGGTCGCGGTGCGTAGCCCGTTCTCCCTGCGAATCTTTACTAACAATTTGTTGCACGGGGGTATCGTTAATACCCACCAAACGCCCGCGCACCACCGGATAAAACTGCGCGGCAGGAATATTTTTTTGCTTTAGCAGCTGTTCAAACGGCACGACCTGTTCGGCAAAAATATTAATCGCAAAGTGATTCGGTGCATTGTCTGGCAGCTGTTGCTGCCAGTCGGCCAATAGGTCATTACGCACCGTAAAGCTGAGTATCATCGCCAATAAAGTAATACTAAAAGCTAGAATTTGGCCCACACTCGCCACCGGGTTTCTTAACACCCCTTGCAAACCAATACGCCAGCTTAAACCCACGTGCGGCAATACTTTACGCAGCTGCAGCAATAACACATACAGCAACGCGCCGGACAGCAGAGTCGTCGCCAGCGCACCGCCGATAATGGTCAGCATCATATTCAGGTCTTGCGTATAACGCCAAATCAACAGTGAAATAAGCGTTAACGCCAAACCATATACCAACCAGGCGCTGCTCGATAGCGGCTCCAGATCACGCCGTAGTACGCGCAATGGCGACACTTTTTTCAAACGCAATAAAGGCGGCAAGGCAAAGCCAATTAAAATCGCAAGGCCGGTTAAAAAGCCCAATACAACCGCGATAAAACTCGGGTTGGCGACTTTCGCCGGCAACAAATCTCGTAATAAGTGAAATAAGGCTTCCTGAGTAAACCAGCCCAGCGTGGAACCGATCGCGCAGGCGACCAGACCTAGCGCTAAAAATTGATACAGGTACAGGGTTAAAATTTCATTCTGTTTGCAGCCCAGGCAACGCAAAATAGCGGTCGAGTTAAAGTGTCGTTCACTGTAACGGCGAGTAGACATCGCGATGGCGACGCCAGCGATTAAAATCACGATAATACTCGATAATCCTAAATAGCGTTCTGCTCGGCTTAATGCACTGCCCAGTTCAGGCCGGTCTTCATGTATATCCATCAGGCGTTGCGACACGCCCAACTGCGGCTTCACCCAGGCGCTAAAGTCGGCCAGTGCGCTGGCGGTGCCACTAAACTGAAAAAAATAATGTACGTGGCTGCCGGGCTGTAATACTTTCGTCGCCGGCAAGTCTGCGTCGTTCATCATCACCCGTGGCGACAGGCTATACAGGTCGCCCCTTTTATCGGGTTCGTAGGTAATTAACTGACTGATGCTCAAAGATTTCTCACCCACGACCAGGGCATTGCCCAGTTCCAGTTTTAACGCCGACAACACACGTTTATCCACCCACGCCTCACCCATAGCTGGGCCTTGCGTTTTAAGGCTTTCTTTCGTGTAATCAGATTCGATGGTTTTTAAATAACCGCGTAAAGGGTAGTTATTACTCACCGCTTTTACACCGGCCAATAACACTTCTTCATTTTCAAGCAGCACGGTGGAAAATTCGGCAGTTCTAGCCTGTTTTAAATTTAACGCTTCGGCTTTCTCCAGCCACGGCACTGGAATTAAGGACGAACTGGTAATCACCAAATCGGCGGCTAAAAATTCCGCCGCCTGCGTGTTCATGGTTCTGTGCAAACGGTCGGCAAACAGGCTGATCGCGGTTGAGCTGCTGACCGCGATAATTAGCGCAATCACCAATAGGCTCAACTCGCCGCTGCGAGCGTCACGCCATAACAGACGTAGTGCCAGACCCAGACGATTCATGCAATGCGACCTGCGTCCAGACTAACGGTGCGCTGGCAACGCGCAGCGAGCACCGTATCGTGCGTAACCAGTACCAGCGTGGTGTGCTTTTCCTGATTCAACTCAAATAACAGCTCAATAATTTGCTCGCCGGTTTTACTGTCCAAATTCCCGGTTGGCTCATCGGCAAATAAAATGGCCGGTTCAGTAACAAACGCACGCGCCAAAGCCACGCGTTGTTGTTCGCCGCCAGATAATTTCATTGGCGTATGGCTTAAACGATCGCCCAGGCCGACCCGTTGCAACAGCCCCGTCGCCGCTTGTTTCGCCTGCTTGTCGCCTCTTAGTTCCAACGGTAACATCACATTTTCCAGCGCCGTTAAACGCGGCAATAATTGGAACGACTGAAACACAAAACCCACCAATTCATTACGCAATTCGGCACGGCCGTCTTCATCCATCACGGTCAGCTCGTTGCCGTTTAGCTTAACCGTACCGTCTGTTGGGCTATCCAGTCCAGCGAGTAGGCCCAACAAGGTGGATTTACCCGAGCCAGACGCGCCGACAATCGCTATACTTTCCCCACGGTTAATCGTTAAATCGACGGATGATAGAATACTCAGGTCGCCGTCCGCGATGGGAACGGTTTTTCCCAGATTGCTGGTTTCGATAATCAGGTTTTCTTTCAACATAGTTTGGTTTTCAGCATGTTTAGATGGTATTTAATAATAGCAATTGCGTTGTTTTCAAGCACGCTATTCGCAAAATCGATCATTGTCTTAGGCGATAGTATAAGCGCTAGCTACGGCATGCCCGTCGAAAAAGGCTGGGTTAATTTATTACAGCAAAAATTAGAACGACAAGGCCAGGCTTATACGCTGATCAATAAAAGCATCAGCGGAGACACGACATACGGTGGACTGGCGCGAATAGACAAAGCCTTAGAACAACACAAACCCGAAATAGTTCTATTAGAATTGGGTGCAAACGACGGTTTGCGTGGAATGCCACCGATGTTGATCAAAAAAAACCTGCGAGAACTCATTAATCGTTCAAAAAAATCCGGCGCTCAAGTGCTATTACTCGGTATGCGCATTCCATCTAATTACGGCAAACGCTACACCGATATGTTCTACAACAACTATCCCGATCTGGCCGACGAAATGGACATCCACCTGGTGCCGTTTATTTTAGAAGACGTAGCGCTAGCCCAGGGCATGATGCAAGCAGACGGCCTACACCCGAATGAGCAGGCACAACCGATAATTGCAGAAAGAATTTGGCAGTATTTAGAGCCGGTGTTAGGGGTTTATTAACGGCCACCTCTTAGGTTCTTCTCTAACTGTTCTTTTATTCGAGCAGCCCTGGCTTGTTCTCTTTCAACCATTGATTCACATCATGTAGTAGATTTTCTGCGTGCCTAACACATTCATCAACTGCACTGGCCGGCACAATGTCGCCTGAGTAATCGGCAACATTTCGTTGCTTTCTCAAGGCGTCCAAAACAATAACCGTCTGTTTGTCTAAGCCCATCGTTTGACTGAGTGCTTGAATCATAGTCATGTGATGTCCTGGTTTACTCGTCAGGGTCCTGAATCCGTTAGCCTGCAATGATGCGTTTGATAATTGCATGATGGCCTTATAAGCCGCATCAAACCGGTTTTCGGAACTCACTTCCATAATGTGTGAGTCTGCAATATTACGTTCAGCCGCAGCTAACAGCCGCTTAATAACAGAAGCATCGGGATCAACTTTTGCTAAACTTATACCAACCAAATTATCTAAGCTCATTGCCTCCACCCATCACATCCAGTTGTGGTTTCGACAGTACTTCTTGTATGAAGCCATCTTTGTTATTTATCATTTGAGTCCATTCTTCTATACGATAAATTTTAGGGTTAATTTCCCGTCCTAATGTTTCTTGCACAAAGTAAAGCGCATTGACGGCTTCAGAGTACCCGACATTACCAATAATCAGCAAATCAATATCGCTTGCCGATGTTTCTTTACCACTCGCCATCGAACCAAAAACGAAAGCCCTCTCGATATCAGCTGACAACGGAGAAAGCGCCTGACGAATAACATCCGCTACGCCAAACGTTTTCTTAGCAATCCCAAGTAACTCTTGAAAAATAGGACACTCAGGTTCAGCCTGATAATGGTGCTGGTTCCCGATCTTGGTCATGCTCAAAATACCAGCAGACACCATTCGATCCAGCTCACGCTTAATGGTAGCCACCCCCATCCCTGTCAAACGCAGAATTTGATTGGTGTAAAAGCTTTTTTCAGGTTGCGCATACAATAAGCCCAACACCTTTTGTTGAGTCGTTGTAAATAACGCATCAGCTAATTGACTCATGACCTTTTCGCCAGATAATTCATATTAAGTGAACTATAGTTCATATATTATGAATTATCAATGTTGAGTTTGGACGTTCATCCTTCACTAAGGGCATGATGCAAGCAGAATAAATTATTACTTAGGTAATGCCGCCAAAACCATTGGCAAAGCCATAACTTATTGTCTTTAAGTAAAATTGTAGCAATATGCTACAATGCCAACATATTTCTGCAACCACGAGGTTCTTATGGCAAAAGCATCATCTCCAATTCGTCTGCAAGATGACTTAATGCAGTCAGCAAAGTTAACGGCCAAACGCTTTCACCGTAGCGCCGCTGAACAAATAGAATACTGGGCTGAGCTTGGGCGCTCTGTGTCGTCTACTCTTGATCCAGATGTATTATTGTCCGTCGTCTCTGGCTTAACTAAAATCAAGACAGAGCCGGTACATAGCCCAAGAATTGACCCTAGCAATGTGTTCAATGCGTTAGAGCGCGAAAGAAAAGGTGGTCAGCTGTCAAACGTCGTCACTCAAAGTGACCTGAGGTACCAAGCATCATCAACACACCCTGGCTTTCTTGAGCGTATAGAGCGCAACGGCACTATTACCATTGGCCTGTTTGAAAACGGACAGTTTATCCCTAAGAAAATTTGAAACCCGGCAACAAAAAACAACTCTGGTTGTTGGCCGGTGGCAATGGCTCCGGTAAAAGCACCTTTTACAGAACTCGCCTGGAACCCCTTGGTATGGCCTTTATCAATGCCGACATCCTGGCAAAGCAACTGTTTCAGGACGAGGCAGTTGAGCGCAGTTACGAGGCGGCAAAAATTGCAGAAAGTATGCGCTTAGACTTACTCAATGAAGGGCGCACCTTTTGTTTTGAGACGGTGTTTTCACACCCCTCTAAAATTGACTTTGTGGCCAAAGCCAAAACATTGGGTTATGAAATTGTACTGGTTTATATTCACCTGGAAACAGCCGCCCTTAACCAGGCGCGTGTATCGCAACGCGTCAGCGAAGGTGGCCATCAAGTGCCTGATGAAAAGGTCATCAGCAGAATCCCCAGGGTGATGGAAAACATAAAACAGGTTTTCCCCCTGTGCGATTACAGCTATATATTAGACAACTCCCGCTTAGACAACCCGTTCCAACAAATTGCCGTAATAAAAAATGGCCGAACGAGCTGCAATAAAAAGCACCTGCCATTATGGGCCGCGACGTTGTTAAGTAATTATTTGGAAAATTGATAATTAATAGCTTTCAGCATCTAAAACATCACTCCATCTGTCTCAGCCACTGGCTACCACCCAGTCTTTTTTGTTGTTGAAGGTTCCATATCGCTCTGTCTCGCAGATGTTCGGCGGGTTGAGCAGGGTTGTAACGCAATGGACTGGGTAGTGTTGCCGCTAGCAATGCGGATTCAAATGCTGTTAATTGAGCTGCCGATTTAGCAAAATGATAACGACTAGCAGCCTCCAATCCGAATACACCATTCCCCCACTCGGCAATATTCAAATACACCTCTAAAATACGTTGCTTACTCCAAGTCACCTCAATCAACAACGTAAACCACACCTCAAGCCCCTTTCTTAGCCAACTGCGCCCAGTCCACAAATAGAGATTGCGGGCGACCTGCTGACTGATAGTGCTAGCACCCCTTAATTGCCCACCATTTTCTGCATCGCGTAACGAGCTGATGATGGAATTAACATCAAAACCTCGATGCAGTGGAAACAGCTGGTCTTCTGAAGTAACCACAGCAAGTGCCGCTTGTTTTGGCACCTCATCCCAATTGAGCCAGGTTTTCTTTAACTTATAGTCGTCATTACTCGCACTCAACCATCGGTCAGCCATCACCATGGTTACAGGCGGGTTTATCCAACGAAAAGGTACCACTACCAATAAACTAAGCACCACAAAAGCCAAGGCAAGCAGTAAAAGATATTTGAGTAATAAGCGTTTAATTTTAGTCACCGACGAATTTTAGCAGAATCGGATCGAGTAAGAACTTCAGGCTTGGTGTTGATGCTACGTATGTAGGACATCATCCGACTACGCGTTTAATTGTCTACAATATCAACCACATACATTCTGCTTTAATAAACACCTGGTTTTTGATTTAAATCCTGGTATCCTAATCTGATTTTCATCATCCAAAATTATCACTAAGTGAGCAAACCAGTAAAAATAATCGATTTATTTGCCGGGCCTGGTGGCCTTGGTGAAGGGTTTTCAGCCTATCGCCCTGAGGGTAAACAGGCCTTTAAGATTGCCATCTCAATCGAAAAGGAAGAAAGTGCGCACCGTACACTTTTGCTCCGCTCTCTGTTTAGGCAATTTGAAGATAACAAAGTACCAGAGGCTTATTATGCATTCCTACGTGGTGAACTTGGAAAAAATCCTGAAGACCAACTTTACCAACTACCAGAAATAAAAGTGCCTCTAGACAATGCAAAACATGAGGCACAGAAAATAGAATTAGGTAAGGACAATCCTAAAGAGGTGTATAAAAAAATACGAGCTGTTATAGGCCGCGACGAATGCATTCTGATTGGCGGCCCTCCCTGTCAGGCTTATTCAGTAGTTGGGCGATCACGAAATTATGGTAATAAAACAAAAGAGTACGTCGCAACTGAAGACCACCGTAATTTTCTCTATTTAGAATACCTGAAAATTATTTCGAAGTTCCAACCCAAAATTTTCGTAATGGAAAATGTGAAAGGGATACTTTCGGCCAAAGTTGATGGCCATCTAATATTTGATTCCATTCGAAATGACCTACAGGATCCTTTCAAAACAACTAAAGTTACCCCTGAGAATGGAAGAGAAAAAAACAAATATAAAATTTATTCACTTGTAACTAAAACAGATGGCTCTGAGAATCCGCACGAATTTATTATACGAACAGAGAATTACGGACTGCCCCAGGCTCGACATCGCGTGATCTTGCTGGGAATACGTGAAGACTTAGCTGCTAATCTTGAAGATTTCGAAAGATTACAATTAATAGAAAATGCACCTACTGTACGGCATGTTATTTCAGATCTGCCTAAATTGCGTAGTCGCTTATCAAAAGGTGTTGATACCGTGGGGGCTTGGCGTAACAGCATTACAGGCATAAGCAATGAAACACTTAAACAATTAAAACATGACAACCAAGTCCCTACAAAAGTTTACGATTGTTTTATTGAACAACTAGATAACATAAAAGAGTCGTCTGTATTAGTTGGCCAAGATAGGGGCCTTGAGCGTCAACATGCATACAACAAGCATTTAACAACTGAGTTACAAGAGTGGTATAGAGACGATAGATTAGATGATTACGTAGTTAATCATGAAGCACGTGGGCATATAATCGGTGATCTTCACCGTTACCTTTATTACAGTACATTTGCAAAGACTATGGAAATGTCTCTAACATCTAAAAACTTACCAAAAGCTCTTTGGCCAAATCATAAAAACTTTGAAACAGGAAAATTTGCAGACAGGTTCCGCGTTCAACGCTCGGGCTCACCTGGAACTACTATTACTAGCCATATCTCAAAGGATGGGCATTATTTTATTCACTATGACCCCAGTCAATGTAGGAGTCTTACTGTAAGGGAAGCCGCCAGGATTCAATCGTTTCCAGATAATTATTATT
>JASJGO010000152.1:0-6203 GCA_033791505.1 Cycloclasticus sp. | reverse complement strand
TTACCTTTTAAACCAATTTTGAACTGGCCTAAATAGGCGTTTGGCGTGCGTCCATCGTAAGTAACGTCGTCAATAAAGTGCTTTTGTGGTGCACGGTAACCGTCTGAATCCCACGGCATGTCTTCTTTAGCAATTTTTCCTTCTGCTAATAATTCTTTCGCCGCTGCTAAATAGATGTCTGGACGATAGACTTTCCTTGCGATTTCGTGGAACCATTCGTCAGATTTTTCTTCGGTAATTTGTCCCCAACGGCGCATTTGAGTTAGGTACCAGATAGCATCTGAGTAGTAGGGGTAAGTTGCGTAATAACGATAAAATACGTTGAAGTCAGGCAGCTCTCGTTTATCACCTTTTTCGTATTCAAACGTACCAGTCATGCTATTGGCAATTACGTCATAATCGGCACCAACGTCCTCAGATTGGGCCAGTATTTTTACCGCTTCAGGACGATTTGCGTCGTTATTCTCATCAAGCCATTTAGCCGCGCGAATAAGCGCTTTGATCACCGCTTTATGCGTATTTGGATTCGCTTTAGCCCATTCAGCACTTACGCCAAATACTTTTTCAGGGTTGTTTTTCCAGATTTCATAATCGGTTACGACGGGAACGCCAATACCTTTGAACACGGCTTGTTGGTTCCAGGGTTCGCCGACGCAATAACCATGAATGGTGCCGGCTTCAAGCGTTGATGGCATTTGTGGAGGAGGGGTCACTGACAATAAGGCATCGGCATCAATTTGGCCTGTAATATCAGATTTTGAATAATATCCAGGGTGAATACCACCGGCGGCTAACCAATAACGTAACTCGTAGTTATGAGTCGATACAGGAAAAACCATGCCCATTTTGAATGGTTTTCCATCCGCTTTAAATTGATCTACCACTGGCTTTAAGGCATCGGCCTTAATGGGGTGCACGGGTTTGCCATCAGCTCGTTTTGCAATGTTTGGCTTCATGGCTGCCCAAACGTCATTCGATACGGTAATGGCGTTACCGTTTAAATCCATGCTAAAGGCCGTAATAATATCTGCTTTCGTACCAAAGCCTATGGTTGCGCCGAGTGGTTGACCGGCTAGCATATGAGCGCCATCGAGTTCGCCATCAATCACACGGTCTAGCAATACCTTCCAGTTGGCTTGCGGTTCAATGGTGACGTATAGACCTTCGTCTTCAAAAAAACCTTTTTCATAAGCAATGGCCAGTGGCGCCATATCGGTTAGTTTGATAAAGCCAAATTTGAGTTCGTCTTTTTCAAGTTCTGCTGAATAGGCGCCGCTCAATCCGCCAACAACGGTTAGTGCAAGACCGGCGAGGCATTTTTTAAATAATACCCCTATCTCTTTTTTCATAAGTTTTTTGTCGTCTGTTTTCATTTGTTTTCCTGTGTTAATTAAAAATCCAAAAAAAACGTCCGCAGCTCGTTTTTCATAAGAAAAACGTGCATACGGACGTCGTTGTCCAGTTGACCTTATAGGGTCAGTTTTTTTATTACCCCGCCGTTGGGGTGTAGTACTACAGCTTTATTTATCTAATATGCTTATGTCTGTCATTCGCTGGCAGAAATAATATTTTTGGCTAACTCAGCCATTTTCATATTTTTATCCATCGCTGTTTTTCGTAGTGTTTTGTAGGCAGCGTCTTCATCAATATTTGAACGCTTCATCACGATGCCTTTTGCTTTATCGATCAACTTTCGTTCGGTTAAGCTGGTTTTGGTTTTCGCTAATTCCTGTTTAATTTGCTGCTGTTCCTGAAAACGGAAAAGCGCCGTATCTAATATGGAAACGATTCGTTTGGCCTGCAAACCATCGACGATATAGGCGCTAACCCCGGCTTTAATCGCTAGCCTGATAACATCCCTACTGTCGTCGTAGGTAAATACGACGACAGGCAGAGGGTTATGTAAATTAATCTGTTGTACACAGTTAAATAATTGATCAAACTGTTTGTCTGTCACCACCATCAGTAAATCGACGATGCCTGATAGAGTGGCCTGGCTGACTTGACTTAAGCTAGAACAGATACCCATTACTTCGTAGTTGGACTGGTATAAGCTATTTTGAATATCAACCAGTCCATCCGCTGTCGTGTTGAATAAAAGTACTTTGGTTTTCATCAAATTTTATTTAGCTGTCTAAACTATAAGAATGATATGAAGGCATGAAATAATTTAGAATTTAGCCTGAACGAAAGCCCAAATTTTAGTGACATCGTTAGGAGTCGTTGTGTTCAGACTATTCGTGTCAGCATTGAAATCAGCATACTTAAGACCAAGGGTGTAGTTTTTAGCTACTTTCTTTGTTGCCATGATATTAAACTCCGTACCATAATCGTAACTGTTTTTATCTGAGCTAAAGTCGTGATAAGCAGCAACAAATTTCATGCCGTAAGCTTTTGCAACAGCAGTTAAGTAGATATCTTTAACACCATCGCCAGGGGTCACCAGGAATTGATCTGCCCAGCCCTGGTAAGCGTGATTCGTACCTAAGATAGTAACGAAACGATCTGCTCCACCGTTGCCTTCTTGCAGTTCATAACTCGCTTTGACTAGCAACATTTTCACGGGGCCGTCGAATGTCATTTTTGCGCCTAATTCGCCTAATAAATAATCCGCATCAATTGAGTTAGGGTTATCTGCTGCATCAGACTGGCTTGCGTACTCAGCGGTATAAATAGCGTTAACACCATCAGCTACGGGCGTAGCGCCACTGGCTCTTAAACCATATGTATTGGTTGATAAAGCATCCGCATTTTTAAAGTCATATAAATACGCATAGGCTTCGAGCTTTACTGGCTTAAAACCCGTGTATTGCGCATTTATCAGGTGAGAGGCGCTATCGAAGTCATCCCATGGCTCTGGTGCATCTTCACCGAAGATACGGTTTACATTCCATACGTAGGCATAGCTAAGGGTCGTGTCCTGGATTGATTTGTTTGCAACGGAGAAAGCGTCGAGTGTCTGCCAGTTTTGACGCCATGCAACGGTTCCGATGTGTCTATGAAAGGGGGCGTCGCGGTAGGTGAGTGCCTGACGACCCAGTTTGACAGAGGTGTCACTAAGACCGGTATAAAACAGGTAGCCTTGATTTAGTTCCGTTTCATTTGGATCAGCTATAACAGGGTAGGTCGCGCCTTTTGCTTGTGATTTATGTGCATAATTATTGCTAAATAAACTATGGACGCTTTCAACTTCGCCGTAAATACCCAGACCATAATAAGTACCGGTTTTATACGCTGCTGTTAGCCTGGCGGTATAAGCGTTGGCTTCTTCTGGTTTGTTTTCCTGGTCTACGTTTTCATATCGCAGGTTGGCGCTGAAGCTTGATTGACCTTTTGATATTGCGTCAAGTATAGATTCTTCTGCCTGAATGGTTGCGGAGGCGAAGGTCATCGTGCCTGCCAGGGCAGACAGAAAAACGGATTTCTGTGGGTTGAATTTTTTATTTTTCATATTAACTCTCTATTAATGAATAAAATTGATATATAAAAAAGCCAATACGGAACAACACCCCGAATTGGCTTCATTGCCTTATTTTGGATGTTGTCGTATCACTGCGCCGTTACAGTCGAGGAAAATAGGTACGTTTAAAATCCTCAATAGCAATTTAGCAAGACACGTGCCACTTAGCTAAAAGACATAATAAACAAGTAGATAACAGGTTAGCTTAGGGAGATAAATGCTGCGCTGCGCCATTAAAGTGCTGATTAAGCATGGTGCGTACTATTTTGGTGCGAAGAGAGATGGAAGTTACGTGCCTGTAGGCTTGTTACTTATATTGGCTGTTTAAATAGACTTCAGCCTGTTCTATATCACCGCGTGTATTGATATTAAAAAACATATCTTTGTGATCAGAAAAACCGACCTCCAAGGCGTGTTCTTCTTTAAACCATGACATTAAGCGACGACCACCACGATTTAAGAAAAGACTTAGGCTTGATATCATCGCGCGGTCAATAATAGCAATAGTAGGTTGGATATGTTCGCCATCATGAGCTACGGCAATGCACGCCCGATATGTTGATTTGGCCTGCAGTAACCTGGAACTGATAAGAGCGGTGTTTAAAAAAGGGCTATCACAGGGTAATACAAATAGCTGTTCATGATTACAGTGCAGCAAGCCAGCGTGGATACCGGCTAATGGACCGAGGTGCTTATCAAAGTGGTCGTTGACCTGGCTGCAGTCAAATTGGCTGTAGCCTTCGTGCTGCTGGTGCGTGCTAATAGCTATATCACTGAGGTGTTGACGCAGGCTAGTCAATATATAATGAATCATTGGTTTTCCAGCTAAGTTGGCTAAACCTTTGTCGTCGACATCGGCACGTCTCGATTGTCCTCCCGATAAAACCAGGGCAGAAAGATTTGAATGTTTCATTGATTAAACCTGAAGGTGAAACTGATAACTTGTATGGACGACACTGGACAGGATAGAAATGCACGGTTGGCCAGTAGGTGCATTTTTTAGATGTATTAGCTTACTAGCATTTATGCATTCTGATGCAATGTATTTACGATATATTGCGGTAGCGCGAAACTTGCCTGGTGGATAGCGGCGTTATAGTAACGAGTTTGAATATTTGCTGCGCTAAAGCGTTGTTGAAGATGCTCTAGTAGTGTTTCTTTCGTTGCTATGTTGTCAGTTGCCAGGGCAAATGTCATGACGCCACCGACGTACGTAGGTACGGCTGCGCAGTAGAAAGTTTGCTCGGCGAAGTAGGGGCTTAGGCGTTTAGCCGTTGTGATTACTTCATCTAACTGCATATAGGCTACTCCGTTCTGGGCTACAAATACGCCATTATTGGTCAGGCATTTTTTACAGTCTGCGTAGAAGTCAGAGGTGAATAGCGCATCCCCAGGCCCCATCGGGTCGGTACAGTCCGAAATGATTAAATCAAATGCAGTCTGGCATTGACGGACATAGTTTGCGCCGTCGTCAATAACGATAGTTACACGAGGGTCGTCATACGATCCCGCGCTGTGTTTAGGTAAATATTCCTTACACATCGCAATCACTTGATCGTCAATTTCTACCTGAGTGATTTCCTCTACCGTATTGTGTTTACAAACTTCGCGTAAAATACCACCGTCACCACCACCGATAATCAGCACGCGTTTTACTTCACCATGCGCGAATATAGGTACGTGCGTTAGCATTTCATGATAAATGAACTCGTCCGCTTCGGTGGTCTGGATAACACCATCGAGAGCCATTACGCGGCCAAACTTGGCGTTTTCGAAAATAATTAAATGTTGATGGTCCGTTTTTTGTTCAAAATAAACCTTATCGACTACAAACTGCTGGCTGTACGCGTTATACAGAGTTTCGTTATAAGTTTTCATTTTACACGCGGCCGCGCAATTGCTCAGATACTTCGATACGTCAAACGCGGCATAATCTCTTTCTGGCCACGTATGAACGCTGATATGCGATTCGGCCAATACGGCTACCCCCGACACACCACCACTGGGCGTGAAATGATGCAAATGTATATGCAATAAAGTAGCGCCACACGCGGTAACCATATCCCGCATTGATTGCTCTGGGCAATGTTATCGAGATGAGAAGCGTCGTAAAGGTCTAGTAATAAATGAGTACCAGCGAACTCAACGCCGTTACGTTGAACAAAGTGGTCTTTAATTTCATTATTAGCTTGTTTGTTTTTGGCCGATAGCAGTGTGTTTTCAATGTTTTGCCAGCGGCCTTTTTCCGCGGTGGGAACTTCCAATTCCACCTCTATAGGTGTAGAAATATGCATAAACCGTCTCCTTGTTAAACAATCTGAGAATAATAGTTGTCGACAAATTGAGACAAGCTGAAAACAACTTTAAGTTTGCCAAACCATTAAAGTATTTTATGAAAAAATTGAGTTGCGAATTTTAATCATAGATATATAAAAAGCAAGTTTTTTTTGAAATGCACTTTTAAAACGATTATTTATGCTTTATAACTTGCTGATATATAACGATAAAAATAGTTGTTTCAAATTTTGTTTTTTTAACTATAATGCGATTGAAACTCCTGTCCGATGGCACTTCCCGCTATTTAACGAGTTGGTATTTAATTTGCTGAGCTTTGGAGTGAAACTTTATGGCTATAAAAAATGAGGTGATTGAAATTAACGCTAATATGATTGCTGCTAACGTATTAAATGAAGAGATTTTTTCAAACGGAATTAATGAGTCTGTGCTAAAAAATAGCAGAGCT
>JASJGO010000151.1:0-7801 GCA_033791505.1 Cycloclasticus sp. | reverse complement strand
CCAGTCATGTGATGGGCATTGCTCATCTTTAATCGCAAGATTGGTTGGCACAAAGTCTAACAACCACAAATCCTGCATTTCCTCAAGTAGTTCAGATTTAGAGCCTTCTTCACCATATAAAAGTATTTGTTGTATATCTCTAAGTAGACTATTCACCTGTTCATACACACGTTCCTGCACATCAATAAATCGCGTAACGTGTATCAGCATTGAATTATGTTTCTTTTCTTGTCCACGTATAACGCGAACAGCGCATCCAATTACAAAGGCAATCACTGCTTGCCTTAATGAGGGTGTTGTTTCAACGTTGCCTTTGTAAAGAGGTTGATGATACTTGTCATGCTTGGGCGGCATCCATCCTACTCTCTCGTTGAGATCATCAGATGATGCATAATCATCAATGGTACGAATAATCGGTAAACCTGGCTGTCGTGATTCACCGTCATCATCTATCAGGCCAAATACAGTCTCTGGTCCAATATAATTACTCGGTGTTGGCATTACTGTTATAAAACTACGGGGGAAAAGATCTTCACCGTATTTGTCAGTTGCTGCTTCATTATGTATAAAAATATTTGCAAAAGGTGTTGCCGTATAACCAACGTAGGCAGACTGTGTAAATATAAAAAGAACTTTTCTAATAAGCCTGTTTAAAGTTGTAGGATCATGATCGGGGTCTGGGTCACCACCAATATCAAAATCCATTTTTTTTGTATCTACCGAACCTTGATCCGCTTCGTCATCAATAAGTAGCAAAGGTATGTCACTAATAAAATAGTTTCCTTCTTTATCTTTGTTGTTATGTACCGACTCAAGGTACTTAACAAGATTTTTTAGAACAGAAGCATTTTTCTTTATTACAAACACTAGTGGTCGTCCACCTGGATTCATACCAAAATTATTTGCAACAGAACGGTTGAAATCACCTTTTTCTGATCGATTAGTAATTGTATCTACACGTAATCTAGGATCAGAACTAACATACCCAACACCTACCAATACACGAGCACCTTCATCTTCAGATGCTGTAATGTCGTATCCAACAAATGCTTCTTCTAGTCGTATTTGTGTTTGTGTTCTTAAATTATTATGAAAGCCTGTTAAAACTATAATTACTTTATAACCAGCATCAGCAGCTTTACAAAGAAGGCCTGCATAATTTGTAGTCTTACCTGCCTGAACATGCCCAACAACCATACCTCGCCGATCCCATGATCCTGAGGTTTTTGGGGCCGTAAGATTACCTAAAGTTTTATCAGTAACTTCATCAAGTGCATCTACTACTGGCTTAGGTAGATTCTGTTGTTGCAACAAGTATGTCCTGTACCTTTCCCAAAAATCCCATGATATATCTGCCTTTGCCTTTGATAACCAAGGTTCCCAACCATCTTCATCTGTTTGTAAAGTTAAAACTTCACCAACAAATGTATGGTAATCACGTTCAAATTGGGCAACTAATTCTTCTCTATTAATAACATCTACCGAACCAGAAACTAATCCCATTGCTGTATCGACACTTGCTTTAATCATTTCAAGTGTTAATTGATTGCCAGCCTCACTTTTTGCAGCATCGATCAAACCTGTAGCTATCATTTTTATATTTGCTTCTATACTCAATTTTCTACTCCTAGATATTTGGCTCTTATAACATCTGCATAGTTAATGTAGGCTTCCATATTGCAAACATACTCAATTGTCGTACCACTCGGCTCTCGTCCATCCCCTGACAGACTTTTAATTGTCGTATCAACCAAACCCATAATCTGCTTTTCAGTTAAACCACCCATTGGTTCATTACTTCGTTCAGAATGTTCTGCCATGTCTAACCAGATTTTCTGTACAGGAACAGTCTCTTCAAGCAAACGGAAAAACACTTCTATCTCAGTTTTTAAATTTCCAGCTCGGTTTAATAAATCACTAACGAGTTTATTATCTCGGTTGATTCGATAAATTTGACTGCCGCTACGTATCCCGGATACCCATAACCGCGACATTTCAGTAAGTTTTTGTTTGCTTCCATATTGCCCTCTATGTGAAAATATATTACGCGCTTCTTTACGAACTTTTTCAGCGTAATTTTCTAACCATGTAGCGGCCAACGCAGGCGGTATTGCTGTAGATTTTTTTACATCTATCTGCCAAGTAGAGTCCATACGGTTTGGTATTTCTATTTTTATACGGGCAAGTTTATAGTGTTCCTCTTTGGTCCAGCCATGTCGACGCCCTCCCAACCCCAGCCACGAACCGGCGACAAGCAGTCGCTTATTGCGATAAACATAGAAACCCTGATGATCATTCCAGCCATTCGGACCTGCAGCCAGTCCATGCTCTAGTGGACCTAGTTTGTCTTTATGAGGCAAGACATAACCTTCAACTTCTACAACACCATCATGGAATGGTTTTCGTTCAGCGGGTTGTTTCTGAGTTGCAATATGGTTTGATAAAAATGGGTCCCATGGTCTTACCTTATGATCCTGATCATAACCATTAATATAAATATTTATTCCATTGCGACCTTCCATGAATCTGTGAAATACCATACTCAAATGAGCCTGTAAGCTTGATACCCGATCCATGAATTTTCGTCGGGATGACTCATCTAACTTGTTTTGACCTTCACAAAGTCGATCCATGTTCTCTAGAAGAACAATAGATCCATGTTCTAACTCAGCCAATTTTGAAAATAACTGTTCCGATCCACTTCTTGAGGTTTTTAAAAGCCTCCACTCATTGTGCTTACCCACATAATCAAGATCCCACCTTCGAAAATTTATCTCTCCACCACTAATATGTGAAGCAACTGTAAGGCTTCGAGCTTGTGAAAAAGAAGCTGTTTTTAAACCCAGTCCAAAACGACCTAAATCGTCTTCACTTCGTTCATCAAGTGGATTTTGACTCCCTGGTCGCATTGCATTAATCAGGATTTGTTCGTCCATACCCGTTCCATCGTCAATAATGGATAACCAGGAATTTTCTCCATCCCAATGCATATGTATCCAGACATTTTTAGCATGGGCTGTAATGCTATTATCAAGTAAATCGGCAATTGCAGAATTCAGTGAATACCCATATGCACGCAATGATTCAATCATTGCTGAAGCACCCGGGCTTACGATCTCATAATCAATGTTCTTCGTATCCATTTTAGCGTGCTTCTACACAATATTTATGAGGTATAAAAAATGATGCCCTAGGCAAATTTATACAATAAGTCTATCTTACACACATCAAATATACGGTATTTAGAAGCACTGTGCAGGCTTGATTCATTAGATTTCTAATTTATAGTGCCACCGATTTTTAGACGAAACTCTAATTAACGATCAGGACAAACTCTTAAAGTAAGTCAATCTCACGATTATTTTCGGTAATGAATGGAGCAGTTACAATTTATTAACCGACATACATTTGCTTTATCCCCCATTATTCCTAAGATAATTCCACTTAATAACGGCACACGCTATGACCGATCCATTTAAACAACTTATTTTTATTAGGCAAAAAAAAAGCTGCTGGATTCACTAACAGCAGCTCATGTTTTAAAAAGTTTATTCAATCGACACATCATAAAAACGTGTCGATTAATTTGCATTTCATCGACACGTTATTTTTGGTCATTAAACTATTAGCCAAACGTACCGTTAGCCAAATACGTTTGAAATAAACGATTTATATACTGTTATCTTTTGCTTCTTTACGCTCTTTCTTCGCCGCTTTTTTTTCTTTTGGACTTAGTACTGATTTTTTCTTCACTTCTTTATTACTCTTTTGTTCTCTGCCCATGGTGTTACTCCCTATGATGGTTAAAACGGCTTAAGGCTAACAGAGGATGTTAGCTGCATTAAGTATGCAGAGTCTATCACAAGCCTGTGAAGTAATTAATACCCCTGTGTAGCGTTTATAGACGCCTTTTTAAAGCGCTTCCACGTGCTATGCTGCGGCTTTAATTTCAGCCTACCGAATAGCCTCCTTGTGAAAAAAATTGCCCTTTTTGCCGACGTACAGAATATTTATTACACCACCCGGCAGGCTTATGGCCGCCAGTTTAATTACCGGCAGTTGTGGAAAACCGTTAGCGAGCTGGGCGAGATTACCCAGGCCACCGCGTACGCCACCCACCGTGGCGACGATAGCCAGCAGAAATTTCAAGATGCACTACGGCATATCGGTTTTAACGTAAAGCTTAAACCGTTTATTCAACGTAGTGACGGTAGCGCCAAGGGCGACTGGGACGTGGGCATTACGATTGATGTGCTGGAAGCGGCAAAAGACGTGGATACGGTTATTTTGCTATCGGGCGATGGCGACTTTGATTTGTTATTGGCGAAGATAAACCAGCAATACGGCGTATCTACTCAGGTGTATGGCGTACCGGCGCTAACGGCTAAATCGCTGATTGATGCGGCCGGTGTTTTTCACCCGATCAACGCCGATTTATTACTCTAACTAGTATTCTTTGGCCCGCTTAATTGCGTTGACCCGGGTCGTTACCATAGACCCGAAACCAGCCGGCTATAGAGTATCGATCGCGTTGCGCGGCTAATACTTCGTGCGGAAAGTCTTCGCTTAAAAATACCACCAGCGTACCCAGACTGGGCGTGACCTTTATGCCATCGAGTATGCCGTCTTCTGTAGTGAGCACTAACTCGCCGCCGTCTTCCTGCGCCCAGTCGGGGTTTAAATAGGTGACGAGAGATAATACCCGGTTGGCGTCGCCCTTGAAGGCGTCCTGGTGCTTTTTATAAAAATCGCCCGGGGCGTAGTGCGCGAAGTGGCTTTCGAATGAAAACAGACCGAGTAACAGGCGCTTATTTAAAAACTCTTGCAGCGATGCGGCCCACGCCAACCAGCCTTTGCTCGCTGCTGTGTCGCCCGTCATCCAGCAAATGGCATCACTGCGTATGGCGCTATCGACGACGCGTTGTTGCCCCCTGCCGACACCGGCCTTTTTGAAGCTGGATAGCGGCATTTGACACGCTTCGCTGGCTAACTGGCGGGCCAGTTCTGCGGGTAGCGCGTTAGTTTGAATGCTGTAACCTGTTTGATAAAGATCATTCGCTATCGTTTCGAATAAACGCGCGCTATCGCTGTCTAGCTCATTGGTCTGGCTTTGCGGTTCTATCATCGGTTAATACGATTAATCTTAATGGAATAGATGGATGGGCGCGTAGAGTAAAACTAAACAAGGCGTATTACAATCGGCCTTCACACGCTAAGCGCTTATCCACGGACTGCCGATAAAAATAACTGAGTATCGGCTTGATAATGGGCAGACGGATGATAACGCCCAGCGGCATGAGTAACGGTATTTGTTTCATCATTAAGCCATAGGCGTCCATTTCTGAATACAGTGTGCCGTCGGTATCTGTTACGTGCAATTCGCGCAACGCCTTGAAGGGGTCAATACCGAGTTCGCGTAAGGCCTCATCCTGACTGGTGATATCGAACCAGCTAAATAACGCGGCCCTTTTACCCGCAAGCCGTTCAAACATCGCCCGGTCTTTAACGCAGCTGGGGCACGACTGGTCGTAAAACACGGTAATTTTCTTGTCGCACGCCGCGTTGTTCATTGTTTGACTGGTTTTAGCCGTTATTGCTCTGTTCGATGCACATTAAACGCGACTGCAGCGTTTCAATTTCATCCAGTAGCTCTAATGCCAGCGCAACGCCAGACAGGTTAACGTGCAGGTCGCGCTGTAAACGCATCGCCTTATGCGCCCTATCCAGACAACGGCCAGAAAAGCGCCATAGCGTTTGCTGGTAGCCAATCGGTTCTAATACACCCTCTTCAACCAGTTCGACCACCCATTCTGTGCTGCTTGAACAGGCCTGACACAGTTCGTTTAAAGACAGCTCGACGCTTTCATCAAGCAAGTCGCCTTTGAGTATTTCGTTTGTCATCACTATTACACTCCCATTTTGCTGCGCGGGTTATACGCCAGTTTCTGTTCCATTTGCCGATACAGCTCTTTCGCCTCGTCGCTATCGGCGGCTGGTAAGGTGATGTGAGGCACCACGTAAAAATCTCCGGGTGGGTCACTGGGAATGCCACGCCCTTTCAAACGCATCCTTCCCCCGCCCTTTGTGCCAGCGGGTATTTTTAGGTCCAGCTGGGCATTGGGCGTTGGCACTTTGATGCTCGCGCCCAACGCGGCTTCCCACGGGGTAATGGGTAAATCGAGGTACACATCGTGGCCATCGACGCGATAAAGGCTATGCGTTTTAAATTCGATCTCAAGGTACAGGTCGCCCTTTTTACCCTTACCCATGCCCGCTGAGCCTTGACCCGCCAGACGAATACGCTGCCCTTGCTTGACCCCTCTGGGAATCTTCACATTCAAGGTGCGGTGCTTTGTGACGAGATGTCCACTGCTATCAATTTCTGGTGCGGTCAGGGTAATGCTGTGCGTGGCTCCATGATAGGCATCGCTTATTTCAATACTTACTTTGGCATGATGATCCTGTCCACGCGCGCTGAATTCGGCTCGGCCCTGACCTTGTTGCGCCTGCCTAAACTGTTCTCCGAATAAGGATTCGAAGAAGTCGCTATGGTCCGCTGCGCCATCGTGAGCAGGCCCGCCACCGCTGAATTCATAGCCCTCATCCCAACCGGGTGGTGGGTTGAAGTCCTGACCCGATTTCCAGTTGGAACCAAATTGATCGTACGCGGCGCGCTTTTCTGGGTCTTTCAGTACTTCGTAGGCTTCCCCTAGTTCTTTAAACTGGGCTTCGGCATTCGCTTCTTTATTGACGTCTGGGTGATATTTACGCGCTAATTTTTTATACGCACGTTTAATTTCAACCTGGGTGGCGTCTCGTTTAACGCCCATTATGTCGTAGTAGTCTTTAAAATCCATTCATATCCCCAAACAACAATCTAAGTCTTTAATCTTCTAGTCTAAAACCAATTTTAACGGTCACTTGCCAGTGCTTAATGTCGCCGTCAACGATATGCCCTCGCGTTTCCATTACTTCAAACCAGTCCATGTTTTTGCTGGTTCTAGAGGCGGCATCGATGGCGTTTTTAATCGCATCGTCAGACCCTAGTTCTGAACTGCCGGTTAATTCGACATATTTGTAAGTATGATGAGCCATTCTTATCTCCTAATCGTTTACTGGAGCGTTAAGCATATACTTGTAAGCCAACAGCGACAATATTTATAAGGCTTCATTTAGGCCGTGAGCTTACTTTAATATTAAGGTAAAATTCACAGCACATTAAGTCGTATAGCAAGCAATAAGACCGTTTAATATGAAAACTTTAGAGCACCTTTTTAAAAGTAACCGCGCCTGGGCTGACGCTATCGTGCAGGAAGACCCGGAGTTTTTTCATCGGCTGGCTAAGTTACAAGCACCGGAGTATCTCTGGATAGGCTGTTCGGACAGTCGTGTATCAGCCAATCAAATTATCAATCTGGCACCTGGCGAAGTGTTTGTGCATAGGAATATTGCCAACGTGGTTGTGCATACCGATTTAAACTGCCTGTCGGTTATTCAATACGCCGTTGAAGTACTTAAGGTTAAACATATTATTGTTTGCGGCCATTATGGTTGTGGTGGCGTTAAAGCCGCGCTTGAGGACGTTGACCACGGGCTTATTGATAATTGGCTGGGTCATATCAAAGACGTTGGTCGCTTAAACCGTGATGAATTGAACGCGCTGGATGACAACGCCAAATTAGATCGCTTATGCGAACTCAATGTGATGGAACAGGTGACCAATGTTTGCAACACAACGATCGTGAAAAATGCCTGGAAAAAGGGCACTGAACTGTACGTTCACGGTTGGATTTACGATATC
>JASJGO010000150.1:0-4857 GCA_033791505.1 Cycloclasticus sp. | reverse complement strand
TTCTTGTTGACTAGTAACCAGCTGCGGAGAATAAATACTCAATAAATCCGTGTCCTTCTTTACCCATTGACCGGTTTTATCAACGTGCATCTTTTCAATCCAGCCTTCGGTTTTGGGGTGTAAATGCAGCATTTTTTCTTCGTCATAGGCCACCCTGCCAACGGCTCTAACGGTATGCGATAAGGCCAATTCAACGGCTTTTGTTGTGCGCACACCGATATTTTGAGTCGTCACACCGTCAATTTTAACCGTGCCTGCCGGCGCTTCGTTGTCGTTATTGGTCTCAGCAAAAACGGGGATATAATCCATACCCATATTATCTTTTGCTGGCGTCGGCGAAGTAATATCAGGGTTCATAGGGTTACGATAAAACAGAATTTCAGCTGCTTTGGGCGATTTTTTTTCCGCATACACAGGCAGGTAATCCATCCCCATATCATCTTTTGCTGGCGACGGCGAAGTAATTTCTGGGTTCATGGGGTTACGGTAGAAAAGAATATTAGCCTCCGACTCCGTAGAATTGCCGGTTTTATTATATGAATTACCAGCTAACCAATAACCAGCCGTTAGACCTGCCAGTAATAAAGCAGGTGCCATGATCACTATTACTTTATTATTCATAAATTTCTTCCTTGCCAACAACGGCGGTTAATTCTGCCAATGCCTGGTTAGCTTCTGTTAGTGCCTTCCAGTATTGCGTTTCGTAGTTATAAAGCGTGATTTGACTGCGTATCAGATTTAAAAAATCGACCTTATCGACCTGATATCCCGCCAGCATTGACGCGACGGTTTGCCGCGCCTGAGGAATAATGCCGCTTTTGAATAACTCCACCTGCTGGCTGCTTTTTTGGTAGTAGCTATAGGCCGTTGATATCTCGGCGCGTACGCGGTTCCATTTATCCCGCAAGTTGAACTTACGTTGTAATAATTCTTTATTTCGTTGATCTACCGCTTTTTGCTGCTTGGTGTCGGTAAAAATCGGCAGGTTCATACTCAGTCTTAAACTAAGAAAATCGGATCTATCAGGCCCAGATGGCATATCATCTCGCACGCTATAAAAAGCCCCTACGTTGAAGTCTGGATAAAAGTCTTTTTTAGCAAGGTCTAAGCGTGATTGCGCCGCATTAATAGATTCACGCTGTGAAGCCAATAAAGCCCGATAATCTTCTGCGTACTGAAATAATTCTGCTTCGGCGCGTAATTTGGGCAATTGCTCTAAAACCATCGCTGGAATATTAATTTGCTGTTCAGCTGACCGGTCTAGCAAGGCATTTAATTGCGCCCTAACCCTGTCTCTGGCAGCTTGTAAGCTGAGCTTATTGTCCAATAGTTTAGACAGTTCCAATTGAGCTAATAAAACGTCCTGCTGTAGTCCCTCTCCCACCTGATATTTAGTTTGTGCAATTTGCACAAACTGCCGTAACAAGTCTTGATTAGCAGAAATAATCTCTAGCGCGTGATCTAAATAAAAAATTGTCCACCAGGTTTTTTTAACATCTCGTAACAAAAACCAGCGCGTTTCTGTAACGTTATGATTTGCCGCCTCGGCTTCGTGCTCAGCACCCTCTTCACGCAGCGCCAGTTTGCCAGGGAACGGAATCATCTGAGACAGGCCCGTTTGCAGCTGCGTCATATTTTCCTGATCAATATCAAAGGTATCAACCGGAAAATTTAAGGCGTTAAAACTGATCATCGGGTCAGGCAAGGTTCCCACCTGCGATGGAATCGCCGCCATTGCGTCGGAACGGGCACGCATTTCAGCGAGACCAGGGTTGTTCTGAACGGCAATACCGAGCGCCACCTCTAGCGTTAAACCGCTAGCCTCTTCAGCACTGGCGGTGCTGGAAAAAACTAAAAGTATTGTTAGTAGTGCCAGTTTCTTAAATAAAAACATAATGTCCTCAAGCGTATAAAAATCGATAATGAATTAGCATCGAAAAACTTTAGAGGGCAATGAACGAAGTTCGTCACTGGCGTAAACGGTAGGAATATTCTTGTAAATACCTGGCCGTTTAAAAACAGCAGACGGACTAACCCTCTGTTATACGCTTAGGCTGGGGGGTCTTATTTCAGGCGAAATGATTTCGCTGGGGGGAAAGGCGTGATCGTGCGTTAAAAAACCAGTGTGTAATATAAAACGACTTGCCGCTATGTCATATGGCATTACATAAGCACTGACGTGACCGGCGCAATCCATGCTGGCTGCACAGTCACAATTATCACTATCAACAGGAAGCATATCGGCTTGGGCATGGTGCTCATGTCCGTTAGTTGCTTGCATATCAGTTGTATCAACAACATCCATACCACCAACCATATCCATACTTGCACAATGGCTAGACGCTGAAACAACTGGCGCTATCACCATGATAAATATGAGTAGAATCAACAGTTTTTTTGTCATCGTCATTTATTTTGAATAAATGTTTTAAACCAAACACCTCGTATAAGCAAAGCATCCCTTAGCGATCAAAAGTATAACTGTTAAAAATATAAAATCCAACAAACCCGCCACATTAACGCCATCAATGGTTAGTTTATGATCTAGATCAAGTATTAAAAACTTGATTCTTATGAGCGTGATCACTCCATAACTGTACCATCTGGAACAAGTTTAACATTTCATCATTTTCATTCCATTCCATAAAGAGGTGTTTGTAAAAAAGCGATATTTAAAACGTAATGCTTTCACCTTCATGCGGTATTTCGGCTGACCAGCCAACGCCTGCCAGATGTTTTCTGTAGGAAAGCATTTCTGTCTTCATCATCAAGATAGATATCTTCACGATGATTACCCCGAGAAGTAATGTGATAAAGCCCGCTGGAAAATTCTATTCGTAAGGGTCTAGCCTTAGAGGGCTAGTATAATCAACGATAAATTCAAGATTGAAGACTTGACCCCATAGCCATTGTTAGAGCATTTTTCTTGCTGCGTCGAAACTCTCGCCGAGCGTCCTTGAAAAGGCCACTCTGCCCGATTGCTCTAGTATCCCAGCGCGACTGAGCTTTAATATCATGCGTGACTGCAAATTATTTATAACCAGGCCAATGTTTTTCTTTTGCAAATCTTCGGCTATAGACTCAATGGCAACGATAGCACTCATATCTAACAGAGTAACTTCCGACATATCAAGTATCACTATCCGTATGTCAGGTCTAACTGAAGCAATCGTTTTGAGTGCTTTCTGCGCAGTACCGAAAAACAACGGGCCATTGATGTCATAGACTACCGTATTCTCAGGCATATCATATTCTTCATGGTTACCCTCAATCGTAGAGGTCTCGGCCAGGCTAACACTTCTTTTTATAAACAACATCGCTGCCAATCCCATGCCCACGGCTACAGCTACTGTCATATCGAACAGGACGGTAAGTAGAAAACACAATATCAGAACAAATACATCGTCTCTTGGCGCTATCTTGACCGTGCGAATAAAATGTTTGGCCTCACTCATATTCCAGGCAACCATCAACAACAACGCTGCCATTGATGCCATAGGTATGTACGACAATAAAGGGGCAAGAAGTAAGATACTGACTAATATAAACAAGCCATGAACAACTGATGCTAGTGGCAAACTCCCACCCGACTTAACGTTCGCTGCCGTACGCGCGATAGCCGCAGTAGCGGGTAAGCCACCAAACAGTGGCGCGATAATATTGCCGATACCCTGCCCTATCAGTTCATCATTTGGGTTATGTTTTTTTCCAGACATACCGTCGGCGACAACTGCACATAACAATGATTCCAGAGAGCCCAGGATGGCAATCGTAATCGCTGATGGCAGCAGCTGCCTGACCAGTTCAAAACTTAAACCAATAGGAGAGCCGTCTGCACCCGGTAAATGCCACGGCCAATCAAAAGCAGGGAGGATGGATGGAATCCCGCTTCCCAATATGCCATTGATATCGAATGAAAAACGACTACCGATCGTTGCAACAGAGAAACCGGGCAGATAAAGGCTAAGTATCCATGCTGAAAGACTACCCACCAGCAGCGCTATGAGATGACCCGGTATTTTTGAGCGGAATTTTGGCCAAACCAGCAACACCGTCATGGTCAAAACACTAATTAGGGTTTCTTTCCATTCGATTGAAGGCAACCCGAGTACGATAGCTGATAATTTATCCAGATAATGCTCGCCCAGGGGTTCAATACTAAGACCTAGAAAATTCTGTATTTGAAAAGTGGCAATCACCACGCCAATTCCTGAGGTAAACCCTACGGTAACGGGATACGGCACAATCTCTATGAATTTGCCAAGTTTTCCGACTCCCATCAATACAAGAATAAAACCAGCCATAAACCCGCTAACTAACAGCCCGCCTAAACCGAATTGCTGAACAATCGGCAGTAGAATGACAACAAATGCCGCCGTAGGTCCAGATATGTTGACCTTAGACCCGCCTGTTAAGGCAATAATAATGCCAGCCACTATTGCCGTATAAAGGCCATGCTGTGGTGATACACCACTTGCTATGGCCAAAGCCATTGAGAGCGGAAGAGCAATAACGCCAACGGTTAACCCGGCTAATACATTAGCCTGAATTTCTTGGTACGACGGTTTGCTTTGTACAGATCTTCTGAGTGCAGATAGCATTTTTAACTCGATTTTTGTTGTGCTCTAACGACCATGCTCACCAGTAGCAGTATAACGTAGCGAAATTGCCGTGCGGTGCAGCATTGTATAATGTACTCTCATCTTCGCCTAATCCTGGAACGAGTGAAATCTCGGGCAGTTAGCGGTAGAACATATGATTTGCTTATCCTCATCCGTGGTTGTGGTCTTTTGGCACGATAGGGTTATATCGCAAAAACAGAACCTCCATAATCAGGATAGCCAGCATTACGACACC
>JASJGO010000149.1:0-3676 GCA_033791505.1 Cycloclasticus sp. | reverse complement strand
CATCTTGCAATGCCCGCAAAATGCCCTGGACGTCGGGTAATGGAACCCCTGGCGGAACCTTTGAAAGTTGGTTCTATGTCGACTAAGACCAAATTTATGTCGTTTAAGACTACGGAGATGAATAAATGAAAGCTCAAACATTCGAGACAAACAAAAAGGGCTGCGGCTGTGCAGACAGCGGCAACTGTAAACCAGGTGCATGCGATTGTAAAAGTGGGGAGGCAAGTTGCGGTTGCAACGAAGGACTCTTATTAAGGCCGCGATTTTTTGCTGGTCAACTTTTAACAGATGACGACCTACAAGCACTTACCAACTACGTAGTAAGCAGTAAGCGAATGCATAATAAGTTCATTGTAGGCGATGGCGTCAGCTGTGGTTTGGCGGTAACTTGCCACCCCTGCGATGATGGGAGCGTTGTCGTCAAGCCAGGGCACGCAGTAGATTGCTGTGGAAATGAAATACTTTTGCCGTGCTCGGTTGAACTCGATATCAATGCCATGGTGAGAGAACTCAAGTTCAATAAAAATGGCTATGATTGCGGTGACCCGTGCGGGGAAAAGGCAGCGCTGCCTGAGAAAGCACCGATTGGTGCAGCTGCCCGCGAGCGTGGTCGTATTGTTGCTGATGATGCAAGCTGCGGTTCTGAAGGGAAAAAATATTGCCTGTACTTAAACTACTGCGAGACCTTAACAGACCCAGTAACACCCTATACGCAAGATGATAAATGTGCTGTAACTTGTGAACCTTCTAGAGTACATGAAGGTTATAGCTTTGAACTGCGTTGCCCCAGCGAAGAAACTGATCCACCGAGTATTGTTGATCGTATCGAATGCTGTATTGGTAATTTACGTGAGGCTGATCTTCAGTCGGCCGAGTTTGATCGCGCGCAATATCAAATTAAACGAGGTCAAGTTGCACAAACAGCATACCAAAAAAAATTAATCCATGAATTTTCAAATGCTGACCGTAAATTAGTGCTAAGCGGTGAGAGCCAATTAAGTCTCTTACAGGGAAATACTTCTATCGAGGCGACCGCCGAAATAGATGAAGACATGATGGCAGGCGAGGCGAAGGATCCAGAAGTCTTAAGCTCTGAGTTAGCACTACGAAAATCTCTTGATAACATGCACAACGTAGGTGCCGCCACGGCTCGTTTTCATGCGCAGAATGACGAGATTAAGGCTGAAATGCTAACGGATGTAAAACTGGCAGAAGCGCTGGAAGTGAATCGAGGTGTAATACTTAAACTGGCGCCTAAGTTAGCAGAGCGTTCTCGAATGATATTAAAATCGCCAGTTGAGCTTAAGACAGCTGATGCTGTCGTAGAAGCTACGTTGCTATATACGGAAGATAATGCACAAATTGATAGAGCCAGCCTACAAGCCCAACATTATCTCACGAACACAGTGTACGCTTCAGCCGCCAATATCGAATTAGCGAACGCCTTGCGCAGTTTTAAATCTTGGCTTGTGAGAAAACTAGATGAATGCCCTCCGACCGGTCAATGCTGTTTGAATGAGGAGATTGCTAGCATTGTTATCCCCAATGATGATAATGCCTCTGACGCTTTAATTCTTGCAGCAGAAAAATTAGCCAACGCATTTATTCGCTACCTACTTGATTGTATATGCAGCGCCTTGTTACCTCCATGCCATAGTTGCGATGACCCTGGGGTTAAATTAGCCTGCCTTGAGATAAAGGATTGCAAGGTTGATAACATTTGTAATCTAGAAAGAAAATTTCTGCTAACTGAGAATAATCTCAGATATTGGATTCCTTTTATTCATTCAATCGGTGAAGCACTTGAAAAGGTCTGTTGTGATTTTTCTAAAAAAATTAAATTAAACAGACGCTCTGACAATGAGGTAAATGTTGAGTCTGTCAATTTTGCACTGTTTGAAAATAGTACTCAGAATGGTTTTTTTCAAAGTAATCAGCAAGTCGGAAATAAACTTGAAGCGTATGAAGCATTTCCTCGCGTCCTTAGTATCGCCGGAATCTTGCCTGAAACCGTTAAGGCTGGTGCTAACATTGGGGCAAATTTCGGCAGTATTTTAGCCAGAGAACCCGCGTTTTCAAATGCAATACCTAAGCTAGACCTTGGTGTGAGTGACAACATTAGCGAGGCGGCCGTCGACAAATTGCTGGCCAATGAAACAGCGAAGAAAATGATTAATGTCGCTGCAAAAGAAAGTGTCGCAAATATCGAGAAAAAAATTGAAAGTCTCGCGATTGATGGCACTCGTATTATCGAAGAAGCTCAGCTCAATGTTGACACGCGCATAGGCGGCCTTGAAAAGCGTATGGCAGATAATATTACTTCCAAAGGCCTAAGTGCTACGAAAGTAATAAAAGACATGAAGAAAGAGCTAGATCTGGCAAGATCAGAAAATTCCACGCTTGAGAAACGTCTGGCCAAACTTGAAAAGGGGGCTAAATCATGAGTGCAAATATATTGAAACCCGTATTTTCAGAAAATCAAATTCTCAAAGCAATAGATATTAATTCGATTGTATCGCACTCGCAAGGCGCCGACGTTCGCCATAACCAATACTTACATCAATGGGGCATTGCCCACGGTTTAAATTTGCAACAAGAAGAACGCGAAGATACCAGCGGTACCTTCGCTGAAATTACTCTTTCTCCAGGCATTGCGATAGATGGCCTGGGCAGAGAGATCGTTGTCACTGAACAGACACGTCTGAGTGAAAACGTGTTTGACCAACTAAACCTGCAAAGCTCAACGGGCAGCATTGAAACTAATTTTTACCCCGTATTCCTGCAGGGACGTGACAGCATCGAGGACGGTGGGTTTCCAGTTGCATCGGCGTGCGAATCGGCGGGGCCAAATCGTGTATTGGAAGGTTTTGAAATAACCTTTGGGCGCATCGGTGACGCAGCCGAGTTAGTAGAGCAGCTTGAGCCTGCGTTGGGTGACCTTGCTGGTTTGTCCGAGGTAAGGAACTGGCGAATATTATTAGGGTTTGTCACCTGGGATGGCGTGCACTTCACATCGGCCGTCGATACCGCGGAAGGAGTAGAACGTCGGTATGTCGGCGTTAAGGCAGCTGATGTCGCTGGCATGGGAAATAGCCTCACCTTACGGTCAGCGGATCGACGTGAAAGTGATCATGCGGCTTTGGTCATAGATGACGAAAACGGTGGAGAGATGCGATTTGGGCTGCAAGATATCAGCGGCAAGGTTGTGCCAGTGCTAACGGTAAACGCGCAGGGTGATTTAAAGGCAGAAGGGCGTATTTTAGGTGCAATTGCAGGTGGAGTTCAGGTCGAAACTGGGGTTATTACTGATGGATTGGATGTGCCTCTACCCGCTGGTATTAACCAGGACATGCTTGATAGCGCAGACGCTACCATTCAAGTGCAGTTGCAACCACGTTACCAGCAGCCAGCGTCATTGCCGCCGCTTCCAGCTAATGAATTTTGGATCATGCAACCGTTGGAATGTTATGCCGATGGTCGCCGTGTTAAGTGCTTAGTTCGATGGGAAGAAACCTCAGGTGTTTTACCTCCTATGGTTGTACCGGGCGTCTGTGATTACATCGTTATGGGCTTTGTTAAGTCAGAAAACGGAGGTGGCTAATGGAAAATATGAACGTTATAAATTTTGCATCGACTGGGCATATACTTGGTGTTGTTACTCGAACAGCTCAAGAGG
>JASJGO010000148.1:0-15518 GCA_033791505.1 Cycloclasticus sp. | reverse complement strand
ACTACACGCAGAAACTGCCATGATTGAGTGGCAGGGCTTAGAGCGTTTTTTTGCCAAAGGTAATTTACTGCGCGTCTCAACAGACCTCGATCTGGTAGATGCCGCCGTAGAGCTGGCTAACGACAATAAAGTCATCATTGAGCAGTGGGTGGCGGAAAATTGTTTGGCTGGCGTTTCTGACGAAGAGGCATCATTATGGTCGAAAGGTGAAACCGAGTTATGGTCCGTCATCGTGCTGCCGTGGATTCTTGTTCAACAAAGATAGAGCCGTTATTCAATAAAGAGACGCCCATGCTTTCTCAAGCCTTTTTTCAGAAACCGGCTGTGTGGTTTTTATTTGCTGAGCGAACAAAGATATTCTGTATTCCTCTAGCAACCAACGAAAACCAACTGACTCAGCCTGCTCGCCGGACGTCTTAACCGCCTGCCAGAACAAACGTTCATAACGCTGCGCTAGGGCCGCTTTTTCGGCGTCTTTTTGTATTTGACCCTTTGCTTTATCCAGCCTCGTTTCAATCGCCCTTAAGTATCGAGTGTAATTCATCAGTTTTTCTGCCGGTACGTGACGCACAAAACCCTGAAAGAACAAGCGAGACAGCTGTTTTTTCACATCTTTATGCAGCGGCTGACCTTCCCAGATAGACAAATCCTGCCGCACCTTTTGATGCAACGCCAGTAGTTTTGCAACCGTTTCACTTAATGCATATCCCGTTGAATACACAGACGCGTCCAACTGTTCAATCGCCGTATCAAATTCTTCTGCTGTACGTATATCTTTGTTTTGGAACGTGCTCGACATCAACTGGTGAGCCAGGTCATCAAAAATATCCTCGCCTTTGTCGAGTTCGCATTCAGGGTGTGGCTTTAGTTGCTGATAACTAAACGCATGCGCCGTCGTAATGGCAGACTGTCGACTTAGCTGCTTCAACTCCTTGGAAAATTTCAAACGGAATAAGCGTATCAAACCCGCCTGATGCGACTTTTCGGCCTCTTCTTCTGAATCCACAACGGTCAGGCCGACGCTATCTTGTTCATCTACCAGGGCGAGGAAACCCTGCAAAGATTGCCCCTCATGCTCGATCGTATGATGTTTGGCTATATCGTTAAATTGCCAGTTCTTCGAGCCCGACATCGACATCGCTTTCGTTAAAGCCGCCTGAAACTGCTGGCCCGCTTTTTTAGTATATTGTCGCTTCAACGTTGCAAAATCCTTCGATGCCGCGACGACTTCACCTTTATCTCCGATAATATGGAAGTTCATCCGCAGATGGGCGGGTAGCTTGTCTAGCTCAAAATCTGACGCCTTTAATGTTGATGAGGTTTGTTTATTTAGGCTGCTCGCCAGAGCGTCTAATAGCCCTCCCGCTGAATAGTCCAGTTCGTTCAAGCAGCTCGCTACAAAATTAGGCACCGGAACAAACTGCTTGCGTAGGTTTTTCGGTAAGCCTTTTATCAAAGCCTGTAACTTTTCCGCGTATAAACCAGGAACCAACCAATCGAAGGGTTGGCTCGACAACTGATTGAGCTGTGCCAAAGGAATATTAGCCGTCACGCCATCTTCTTCGTGAGACGGCTCAAAACGGTAGCTTAATTTAATCGCTACGCCATTAATAAGACGGCTATCTGGGAAGTTATCCGGGTCTGTCGCCTTATCATTAGAAGTAACGTCGTCTTCGCTTAACTCGAGAGCGGCATTATTGTGATCTTTTTTTAACCAGCTATTTAGCGCCGCGAGGCTATTTATTTGTGCGGGTAATTTATCCTCGTAAAATTCAAACAGCGATTGCTCGTCGATAAGCAAGTCCACCCGGCGGCCTTTTTGCTGCTCGTACTCTATAGAAGCCAGCAACTGCTCGTTTTTCTTAAAAAACGGCGCATGGCAAATCATCTCCCGCTCAACCAGCCCGTTACGAATAAATAGTTCCCGAGCCGCTGCTGGCTCGGTTCGCGCTAATGGTACCTTGCGCCCTTTACTAATCGTTAAGCCAAACAACAGCAGCTGTTCGTAAACCATCGCCTGGCCCGCTTTTTTCGACCAGTGTGGCTCGTAGTATTGGCGTTTAATGAGATGTGGCGCGGCTTTTTCGACCCATTCTGGCTTTATAACGGCCACCGTTCGTCCATATACCCGAGTGGTTTCAACCTGTTCGGCCGCCATTAACCATTTCGGTTGTTTTTTAAACAACGATGAAGCTGGGTGGATGTAAAACTTAAGATTCCGGGCGCCCAGATACTCTGCTTGCTCCTGTTTAACGCCTATACGGGTGACCAGGCCACTTAACAGGGTTTGATGAATAGCGTCGTCGTCAGCAGTACTGATGTTCAGCTTTAAACCCAGGTTGCCCTTCACCACGTCGAGTAATTGGCGTCGAATATCTTCCCAATCTTTTAACCGCATGTATGACAGAAAGTTTTCACGGCAATACTGCCTGAATTTATTATTCGACAAAACCTTCTTTTGCGCCTGAAATTCTTTCCACAGCGTTAAAAAAGACAGGAAGTCTGAGCTCTCGTTTTGATACGCCTTATGCTTCTCATCGGCATATTTCGCTTTTTCCATTGGCCGCTCTCTAGGGTCCTGAATGGATAGTGCCGCGACGATCGTCAGCGCCTCATCCAGGCAACGAAACTCCTCTGCCGCTAACAACATACGGCCGAGCTGGGGATCCAGCGGAAATTGCGTTAGACGCTTGCCAATTAGGGTTAATTTTTCGCCATCATCCAGCGCGCCCAATTCATGCAGATGACGTATTCCGCTGCGTATTACTTTGTCGGCCGGCGATTCTAAAAATGGGAATTGACTGACGTCCGATAACCTCAGCGATTTCATCTGTAAAATCACCGACGCCAGATTAGTTCGTAAAATCTCCGGCTGGGTAAATTCTGTCCGTTGCTTAAAATCATCTTCGCTATACAGGCGAATACAAATACCCGCCGCTTCACGTCCGCAGCGCCCACTTCGTTGATTGGCGCTGGCCTGCGAAATCGGCTCAATCGGTAATTGTTGAATTTTACTGCGCTGGCTAAAACGGCTTATTCTCGCCAGCCCTGTATCTATCACGCAGCGAATACCAGGTACCGTAAGCGAGGTTTCCGCCACATTGGTAGCCAGAACAATACGTGGCTTTTTATGCGGTTTAAATATTTGCGACTGTTCTTTAGCGCTTAAACGGGAATACAGCGGTAAAATATCGTAGCCCGGTGGGTGGTGTTTTCTAAGCGCATCGGTCGCTTCACGAATTTCGCGTTCGCCGCTTAAAAAAACTAAGATATCACCCGCTCTTTCACGGTGAAGTTCTGCCGCCGCATCGACAATCGCCTGCGGCATATCTCGATCGCTCTGCTCCGCATCGGCACCCACCGGGTGGTAACGCATTTCCACCGGATAGGTTCGGCCCGAGACATTAATAATCGGCGCCTCATTAAAGTGCATAGAAAAACGTTCAGGATCAATCGTTGCGGAAGTCACAATCAGCTTCAAGTCGGGCCGTTTTGGCAATAGCCACTTCATATAGCCTAATAAGAAATCGATGTTCAGGCTACGCTCGTGGGCCTCGTCTAAAATCAGCGTATCGTAATGGCTGAGGTACTGGTCGGACTTTATTTCTGCCAGCAAAATACCGTCGGTCATCAACTTAACCAGAGTATGCTCATTTTCCTTCCCCTGAAAGCGGATTTTATAACCCACCGTTTGGCCTAATTCGGTTTTTAATTCATCTGCTATACGCTGCGCCACACTGATAGCCGCCAATCGCCGCGGCTGGGTATGACCAATTTGACCTTTAAAACCACGCCCCAGCTCTAAACAAATTTTTGGCAGTTGGGTGGTTTTGCCCGAACCGGTTTCACCACAAAGAATAACCACCTGATGCTGATCAATTAATGCCGCAATGTCTTCGCGCTTATGGCTGATCGGCAAATCTGGATAGTCTAAAACCGGGCATTGATCTCGACGCCGTTCAGCCGTTGCGGCCGATTCTTCAACGCGCGCTAACAACGCCATCAGTCTTTCGTTATCAGGTGTTTTCGACAAGCGCTTCAGTTGTTGCCTGAAAGTATGCTGGTCTTTAGTGAGCGCGGCATTAATCAGCTGATTAAGCCGTCTAAAATCAAGGCATTCAGACATTGAAAAAACTATTTAGAAGCTAAAAAAGCCAGCTATCTGGGTCGGGGTGCTGTTGGCGCTGTTGCAGCACCTTCATTCCCTTAACGCAGCGAATGATTAACCAGATAACGATCAACGGCAAGAGAAAATAACCGATAAAAATAAAACTTAGAAAGCCCGCGACAAGGCTATATAGTACGGCGATCCAGAACGTTCTAATCTGGAATCGATAATGTGTTTTCAGCCAATCCGGTGAATCGCCCTGGTTAATGTACGCCATAACCAGGCCGATAAGGCTTGTAATACCGAACACAATACTCGCCAAATAGAGAATATAAACGATCTTGGCTAAACCTTCCGACTGGCTCGTATTACACTCTGATAAATCGTCCATATCCGCTCTATTAGCGCTTAAAGACTAGGCTAAATGTAACAGGGACCGCCGTACTAATAGAAGGCAGTTGGGCCACTTCCATCAGTTTTTGAATACCCGCGTCCAAGCTAAAATCAAACGCGCTGAGCAAGACAGGCTTAACCGTCGTCACCAATAAGGCACCACCTTCCAACCCCGTAACGCGCAAATCAGCTTGTATAGCCGCTGAGTGCCCATGTAAATTAAGCGTCAAGGCCGTTGGCAATATAACAGAGCTGCCCGCCGCTATGCCTGTTAATTGTGCTTCATCGAGTATCGCAGACACCTCGGCAGTCGGGTAAACACCCGTTTCCAGCAAAAGGCTCTTCATCCGCTCATTACGGATATCAATATTTGTTTCTACGCTCGCCAGATCGATAATTATTTTAGCCGCGCCGTCAGCACTAATGCTTCCACTCAAGCGCAGAAATGAATGAGTTTCAGCAATTTTATCTTTTTTGATAGAAACAAAATGAAGCGAGGATTGGGTGTTATCGAGCTGATAATCCGCCAGCGCACTGCCAGAAAACATCCCAATTAATAGTAGTAAGGCTAATTTACTTAAACTCATCATCGCTTCTCCTAGAATTGAACATTAGCTAATTTAACCACGTTAGTACTGAAAACTCATTTGAATTTTTGACAAAATTAACGCACGGCTTTGCCCGTTGGCTTTACAGCCAATTTGATTTTTATTTAAGGAATTAACAACAGGAAAAATGGTGCCCAGAGACGGATTCGAACCATCGACACGAGGATTTTCAGTCCACTGCTCTACCGACTGAGCTATCTGGGCATCAAAGATATGGTCGCGTATTAAACAGCGGCACACGAATTTAGTCAAGGTTGCTGTTCAAAATGAGCTTATTTAGCAGGTGGAACGAAACCTTCTGGTGCTTGTGCGTCGTCACTGAATAGAAATTTTTCCATTTCGGCCTTCAGTAGCGCCCGCGCTTCTGGTTCAAACGGCGTGAGTCTATTTTCGTTGATAATCATCGTTTGCTGCGCCAACCAAAGTTGCCACGCTTCTTTAGATATGTTCTTCAGGATGCGCTCGCCTATTTCACCTGGAAAAGGTGACTTTTCTAGCGCTTCGGCTTCGCGTTTTAATTTTTGACAATACATTTTAGGTTTCTCTCGACTGGTTGCTTACTTGGTTAACTGGGCGATTAATTCACTCACCGGTTTTGGTAAGCCTATTTTCACACGACTCTTTGCCTGATACCAGCAGGTTCTATCCGGTTCGGCTATTTGTGACAGTGATACAAGCGGTGAAGAGCAAATAACGGGGATGTAATCCAGGTGGTAGTGCGAAAAGGTGTGGCGTTTTTCCGCCAGTTGTTCTGCTTGATTTAAGCTCAGCCCCTTTTTATCGCACCATTGGCTCAGTTCATCGTAGCTTTCAAATTCTGGGAAAGCCCATAAGCCCCCCCATAAACCAACCGGCGGCCTTTGCTTTAATAGCACTTCGTTTTGCTTTTTCGATACCAGCCAGTAGCGTTTTTTAACCGGCAAACTCACGCGTTTTTTTGGCGTTGGTAAATCCGCAACGAGGCCCTGTTCCAGCGCTATACAGCCTTCTATCAAAGGGCATTGTTCACACGCGGGTTTTGATCGCGTGCAGACGGTTGCGCCTAGATCCATCATCGCCTGGTTGTAATGACCAGCTCTACTAGCGGGCGTTAAACTTTCGCTCAACCGCCACAAATTCTTTAACGTTGCGGCGCTTCCAGTCCAACCCTGTATGGCAAAAAAACGGCTCAATACACGCTTTACATTACCATCCAGAATAGCCGCCGATTGCCCCAGAGCGAGGCTCATTATCGCACCCGCCGTTGACCTGCCAATGCCGGGCAACTCGACCAAACCCTCGACGCTTTGCGGGAAACAGCTATTGTGTTCGGCAACGATTAATTGTGCTGTTTTGTGTAAATTCCTGGCGCGCGCGTAGTAACCCAGACCCGACCATAGATGAAGCACGTCATCCAACGGTGCTTTAGCCAGTGTAATAAGTGTTGGAAAATGCTGCAAAAATCGCTCGAAATAAGGAATAACCGTCGTTACCTGGGTTTGTTGCAACATAATTTCAGACAACCAGACGTGATAGGCCGTTGGCGTTTGCTGCCAGGGTAAGTTTTTTCTACCGTATTGATCAAACCAATTTAAAACAAGGGCCTGAAACTGTTCAGGCCCTGTGACATCAGTAGCAAGTTGATCGGCTAGAACAGACCTTTTAATAACTCACCCGCCCTACCTTTTAACTTTTCATTTAGTTTTTCGTTCACTTTTTCTTTGAGTTCCTGCTTTTTTTCTTCAATTTTTTCTTTTTGCGTCGCTAACATAATAGCTTTCACGTCCAATTGGACACTCGGCTTAGCGAACGTTCCCTTCACATTGACGGGAATTAAGATGTTTTTAAGGTCTTTTGTATCGGTAGTTTCTTTTGCCTCTAATGCTTTTGTGCGCTGAAGCGTCAGGCGATAGTCAATTTTTTCGCTCACCAGGTTTGCTGTACCTGCACCTTTGATATTGACCAACCCCGATGTCACCAATAGATCATTATTGTTCACCAGCCCATTGGTGATCTGCGCCGTACCCGACATATTTGAAAACGCGGTCTTACCTTCACCTTTAACCATTGCCGCAGCGAGGTCGCCCTTTAACACGGCTTCAGCCTGTTTTATTAATGCGCCCACATCAATCCCAGTAATCGCGCCATCTTGAAAGCTAAACTCAGCGTTGCCGTTTAAAGTCGACTTAATTGCCGTCATACTGTTTCCACGGGTCGTTAAACTGGCCTTTATATTCGCCACACCCGATACCGAAGACTCTCCCATCAGGTCGATCAATAAGGGTTCAATATTAATACCCGTCGCCTGTTCATTAACAGTAATTAGCGGCGTATTTTGACGTGCATCAACGGTCGTTTGACCGGCATAGCTGCCGTTATAGAATTTCTTTACACCTTGTTCGGTTCTTAAAATGCCATTTTTAGCGATTATTTTTACGCTGGCTTGTTCAGCAGTTAAACCATTTACCACTAGAGACTGCACTTTAAAGAGGCCGTCAATATTCAAACCGCGTATCGTTTCAACGGGCAATAACGCCACTGCCGCTGGCGGTGGGGTTGAGATATTTGTACCGCTTCCAGTTTTACCGCCATTAGGCGCTTGTTGTGTTAAATAACGGTCAACGTTGATTGAATCCACCGCCAGGTTAAACCCTATAGCGGGATTAGACAGGTTTTTAACAGAGGCATCACCAGTTAATGTTGAATCATCAAACTTTATGGTTAAAGGGTTTAAGCTTAAACTGCCTTTACCGGCCAGATCTGCGACCAAATGACTCGCCATATCTATTCTCATCGCACCACCTGGCACTGGCTCGCCTGCCGCGTCTATCGCCAGCGTCATATTTTGAAAATCAAACTTGTTTAACGATTCGTTAATAATCAAATCGCCAGCGAGCTTCAAACGTATGGTAGCTTTCGGCTTGCTGCTATCGACGGTGAAGGCCAAATCGACACCCATGGGCTTGCCTAAGGATAAAGCATCTGTGGTTAAATTTAAGTCGGCAAGGCTATAGCGTTCATTTTTAATGGCATCGTCCCAGGTAACATTAGCGTCGGCTAGTTGCAAACCACCCACCGCAATTGCACCAAAGGCTGCAGCGGACCCGTCTTTAGCGGTATCGGAGGCTGTATCCTGGGTAGCAGGTGCTTGCGCCATATCATCCCAGTTGGTTTTTCCGGCCTTATTCTTTTCGAGGTTTAAACTTACTCCATTGAGAACAACCGTACTAACCTCAACTTGCCGACTAAGCAAAGGCAGCAGCTTAACTTTCACGTTTGCTTCTTTAATTTCAGCGAAATGCTTTGCCTTAAAACCCTTGGCATTGCTCAAGCTGACATCGTTAATTCCAACCCCAACCCAGGGGAAAACAGACAGGCTAAGGTCGCCGTTAATCAATAAGTCTCGCCCTGTTTTTTCTTTCACCACCTGTTGTATCTGATCGCGGTAATCATTTGGGTCTATCACCAGCGGAGCGACTATGACCACCACCACGAGCAACAACAGTAGTCCGCCAATTATTTTTAGTAGTTTCCCCATCACTATGTCTCCATTAACAGCTATTGTTTAGGTTTAGAATAGTACCAGTCTTTCATTAACAAGGCATGGATAAACGCTTTCTTAAAAACCATCTCGACGAACCATCAAGCCATCATTTCTGATAAATTTCAGCTTCTAAAGTTTCAGCATGCTTTGTATTCTTACTTTGATTCTTGCATTTGCTCAGCATTCGCTGTGTTTTCATCAAAAATAACAGGTAAAATCAATCTATTACAGGTATCATTCTCAACCTTTTTAACATATTTAACGGCATATCGAGATGCCGACCAACGGGCTTAACCATGAACACAATTAAAACAGACGACACCAGAATCATCAGCATGCAGGAGATCATTTCTCCTGAGCAACTACACCAGGAGCTGCCGATTACAAATACCGCTGCTGAAACAACATCAATTGCCAGGGAAGCCGTTCATAAGGTACTGCACGGTGAAGATGACCGATTGCTCGTTGTAATCGGCCCTTGCTCGATCCATGACACCAAAGCCGCACTCGAGTATGCCGCACGTCTAAAACCTTTTATTGATAGCCTGGCTGAGGACCTTATAATTGTGATGCGGGTTTACTTCGAAAAACCCCGAACAACGGTCGGCTGGAAAGGCTTAATCAACGACCCCGGCCTTGACGAAAGTTTCGATATTAATAAGGGCGTTCATCTTGCGCGCGAGTTATTGTTAAACCTGAACGCCCAGGGCGTGCCCGCTGCAACAGAATATCTAGACCTTATTACCCCGCAATACGTATCCGATCTAATTGCCTGGGGCGCAATTGGTGCGCGCACGACTGAGAGCCAAACACACCGTGAATTAGCCTCTGGCCTGTCATGCCCCGTTGGCTTCAAAAATGGTACCGATGGAACTATCAGAGTGGCGATTGACGCGATTGGCGCAGCGTGTCGTCCACATCACTTTCTGTCTGTTACCAAACAGGGGCATTCAGCAATTTTTAAAACCGCTGGTAACGAAGATTGCCACCTGATTTTACGCGGCGGCAAAGCACCCAATTATGACGCTGCAAGCGTTGAATCCGCTGCCAATGAGCTGGGCAAAGCCGGTGTTAATTTACATATGATGATTGACTTTAGCCACGCTAATAGCAGCAAACAACATGAACGCCAGATGGTAGTTGGAAGTGACGTGGCCGAACAAATAGCCAATGGTGATATGCGCATCAGCGGCGTGATGATAGAAAGTCATTTAGTCGCCGGTCGCCAGGACCCCGTCGAAGGCCAAGAGCTAGTTTATGGCCAAAGCATCACCGATGCCTGTATTGACTGGGATAGCAGCACGAAGCTACTAAGCGAACTGGCCGCCGCCGTACGCACCCGCCGCGAAGGTAAACTCGACGCGGTCAACGATTAACGAACTAGCCCATGGATATTCGCGTTAATGGTGACAGCTTTTCTTGCGATGAAGCGACTACGCTCGAACAGCTCGTTAAGAAAATGGGTTTTTTTGGCAAACGCATCGCAATCGAACTCAATGAAGAAATAAAACCGGCTGATCAATATGGTCAAATTCAACTAAATGAAGGTGATGTTGTGGAAATAGTACAAGCGATTGGTGGCGGTCAACCGGATGATTTCATCCTCGCCGGTAAAAAATACTCATCAAGGCTTCTCGTTGGTACCGGCAAATATAAAAATCTTGCGGAAACTCAGGCCGCTATCGAAATGAGTGGCGCCGACATCGTTACGGTGGCTATTCGCAGAACCAATATTGGCCAAAACCCTGGCGAGCCAAACTTGCTAGACGTTATCTCGCCCGACAAATACACCATTTTGCCCAATACCGCGGGCTGCTATACCGCTAAAGATGCGTTGAGAACTTGCCGCCTTGCGCGAGAATTACTCGGTGGTCACAAGCTGGTAAAGCTTGAAGTGCTGGCCGACGAAAAAACCTTACTCCCCGATATTATCGCCACCTTAGAGTCGGCAGAGATTTTGGTTAAAGAAGGTTTTGACGTGATGGTGTACACCAACGATGACCCCATTATCGCCAAGCGCCTTGAAGAAATGGGCTGTGTTGCAGTTATGCCTCTGGCGGCGCCTATCGGTTCTGGCCTAGGCATTTGCAACCCCTACAATATTATGACTATCATTGAAAACGCTAACGTGCCGATCATCGTTGACGCCGGCGTCGGCACCGCATCCGACGCTACAATCGGTATGGAACTGGGCTGCCACGGCATCTTAATGAATACCGCTATTGCCCTCGCCAACAACCCTGTTCTGATGGCCTCGGCGATGAAAAAAGCCGTACAAGCTGGTCGCGAAGCATTCTTAGCCGGTCGCATGCCCCGTCGTCGCTACGCCTCTGCTTCATCTCCAATGGATGGCCTGATTTAAATCACTCTCTTCAAACATGAGCAATACAAAACCCGATTTTTTGCGACGTATCCGTAGCTTTGTTAAACGCGAGGGTCGATTAACGCCTGCGCAAGAAGCCGCTATTAAGACCGGTTGGCCTGTATACGGCCTAGACCCAACCACGCCCATCAACCCCAATGAATTATTTGCTAACGACCACCCCGTTACCTTAGAAATTGGTTTTGGCAATGGCGAGAGCCTGGCCGAAATGGCTGAAAAAAATCCCGACAGAAATTTTATTGGCGTCGAAGTACATCGACCAGGAGTTGGCCATTTACTTCGCTTAATCCTTGAAAAAGAGCTCACTAACGTTCGCCTATTTGATACCGATGCGATCGACGTCTTACAGAAAGCCATTCCGCCACATAGCCTCGATTGCGTTCAATTATTTTTTCCTGATCCGTGGCACAAAAAAAGACACCATAAGCGTCGAATTGTTCAACCGGAGTTTTTAGCTTTAATTCATTCAAGGCTAAAGCTAGGCGGCTTTTTCCACGCGGCCACAGACTGGGAAAATTATGCTGAACATATGTTGCTCACACTGAAAGCTCACGCTGGCTTTGTTAACGCCAGTAACTCTGACTACGCCGAACGGCCTGAGAGCCGGCCACTAACAAAATTTGAAAATCGAGGTTTGCGCCTTGGTCACGGCGTATGGGATTTGCTGTTTAAAACAAAAAATTAGCGCTAACTACGCCCTGCACTAGACACACGTTCAGAATCTAGCGGCTCAGCGGGACAACGAATGTTATCGATAATCACCTGTAGCGACGCCAGCTTAACGCCAATGCTTTCCTGCTGATTTTTGTTGTTGGCAATTTTCTCATCCAGCGCTTCTTTACCTGCAGATACACTTCTCAAACTGTCTAATTTGCTTTCCATTAACGCCTTCTGTTCACTCACCTCTCTAATCAAAGGTGCTAGCGCGGCCGACTTCCAACTATTAATATCCGCTTGAGCCTGTTCGAATATCGCTATAGCCTGACCACCAATCGTACCGACAAAACGCTTTGCCAATGTATTTTGCTCTGTTAAAGCCGCATTGGAACTGTGACTAAACTCCAGACCTTCACGGAGCAATTGATCGAGCCTGCCTTGATACACTTCGAAATTTAATGCGTTCGGTTGTTCCACGTCTAAGTCGTGTTCATCTTTGAATCTTTTATAAATGGTGTTGAGTAACTTCGTACTCGCCTGCGTTGTCATGAGTGTTTCATTTAGCAAAAAAGTCAGCTCATCAAAGGCGTGCTGCATGCCACGGCGAATGCCAACACTGGTCCAGCTTTGCACCATTTTTTCTCGCCCTTCATTAAAAATACCTTTGACTTTATCCGGATTAACGACCTGTAATAAATCCGTTATTTGCGAGTTAAATATATGTCGGCTAGTTTTTAGGTGCTGCAGATTTTTATTGTAAATCGTCTGTTCTTTTCGAGTTAGCCGCAGCAGCTCTATCGTAGCATTTTCGCTTTGACTACAAATATTGTGCAGTTCGTCTAAGTGCCTGACGATATTCTTCGCCTGAGTATTTAAAGTATTCGCCGTCAGCTCCATATTACCAACGACATCATCGACGACCATATGCTGAAGAATTTCTTTTTGAGAGCTCAACACTCGGTCCGAAAGAAAGTTTTCCAAGGCTGAAAGCCGGCTCGTTGATAACGCCTCATCGTCCTGCTTAATTTTCGCTATCAGGGCTTGCTTTGCCGATAATGGAAAAATGGATTGTTCATCTAGTTCTAATAAGCGCGCGGTTTCCAATGTTTGTTTATGGATCGACTGCACCCACTCATCTTCTGTCATCAGCTCATCATTCAGCGTGTCAATTTTATTCAACACCACTGCTAGACCATTTGGATGCTTACTCCTATAAGCATTAATGTGATGTTCCCACATATGCATATCACTCTGAGTGACACCCGTGTCGGCGGCCAAAACAAAAATCATCGCCTGCGCCTTCGGTAGCATGCTTAAAGTTAGTTCTGGCTCACTGCCCAATGCATTCAACCCTGGCGTATCGAGTATCGTTAAGCCTTTTTCTAATAACGGGTGTGGAAAGCTGACCAACGCGTGTCGCCATTGCGGAATGACCACCTCTTCATCCTCACTCGCACACTCGAGACCCAATTGCTTTGCCCTGTCCGCTGAAACTGTTTTAGTCTTCAATAACTGTAAAAATGCATCCTGCATTTGTTTCGGTGAATCGCAATCAAGTTCAATATGTGTCCATTGCTTAGGATCTTTCTTATAGTCCTCGATGGGTTTTTCATTAAGCCGAGTATCTATATCTAATAAACGAAGATAGGGTTTTTCTTTTTCGTCGTAAAAAAGTTCCGTTGGGCACATGGTCGTCCGACCAGGGCTGGAAGGTAGTAAACGAATGCCAGCCGAGGAAAAAAACAAGGCATTAATCAACTCAGTTTTACCGCGGGAAAATTCTGCAGCAAAGGCGATAGTAATATTATCTTTTTCCAGTAAGCGCAAATTCTTAATTAACAGCATCTCTGTCTCTGTATCACTAAGGTCTGCGTCATCCAACCAGCTTTGGTAATTATCAATGGCTTTTGCCATCGATTTTTTCCAACGAGTATATCCGTGTAATTGCTCGCCTAGATTCATTTTATTAACCACCTGCTTTTATCAAAGATGCGTCGTATCCAATCGTTCGATAAAGTATAGAGGGTTATTTAAAAAATTCTTCGGCCAAATGTGACGCGCCGCACACGCTGACCCGTTTGTGGCGAGTGTGCGCGCCTGAGATGATTGAAATACTCGATTTTTTAACACTAAAGCGTTTCGCCAGAAACTGAATGAGTTGCTTGTTCGCCTCACCATCTACGGGTGGCGACGTTAAAGCAATTTTAATCGCGTTGTCATGACGGCCAATCCAGGCATTTTTGCTAGCCCGAGGTTGCAAAAATACGTTAAAAACCAATTCTTCGCCTGACCACGAATAATAAGCGGCTGACATTACATAAGGGAAAATAACGGCGGAATTAACAGCATTTTTAACACCTGCAGAGCGAGCAAAGCAACCATTGGACTTAAATCCATTCCACCGATAGGTGGAACCCAGCGCCTAAAAGGATTTAAAACCGGCTCGGTAATTTTATACAACAAGTCGACAGCCGGATTATGGGCACCCGGGTTAATCCAGCTTAAAATAACGGTCACGAAAATACTAAAAATAAATACATTAATAATACTATCAATCAGCTCTGTTATGCTCCAGATGAACACGGCCCATACATTCACACCGGCAGATCCCGACAGCATTAAAAAACCTACCATCATCTGCAATAACAACATTAAAACGATGGCCGATAAATTAATGCCCTTAACAGTAGGGAAAACGGGCTTTAGCAGCTGTAAAGGCAAACGAGTTGCTCTAATAATAAAAGCCGACACGGGGTTACGCGAATCTGCGGCCGTATATTGTAATAGCAGCCTAATAATTAGCACAAAAATATAAGCGCCAAACAGTGCGTTAATAATAAAAATCAGTGGATTAGTTAGGTAGCCTGCAGACACTAGCTTTCTCCCAGTTCATCAGATAGTTCGACTGAACGTTCTTTAGCCGCCAGCAGCGCTTCGCGAAAAATACCCTGTAAACCACGTTCATCCATTACACCGATGGCGCGCTCAGTTGTGCCGCCTGGAGACGTCACTCGCTGACGCAATACAGCGGCCGACTCACTCGATTCTAAGGCCATTTTTGCCGCGCCTAAGGCGGTTTCCTGGGTTAATAATTGCGCCGTTTTTTGGTCCAAACCCGCTTCAATGGCCGCCGCTTCCAGGGCTTCCATCACCATGAAGAAATAAGCCGGTCCACTGCCGGATAACGCCGTTACGGAATCCAGGTCTCCCTCTTCCGCCAGCCAAACCGTCACGCCTACCGCGCGCAGTAGCGATTCGACCTGATCTTTTTGCTCTTCTTTTACTTCTTCGTTGGCAAACAACCCCGTTGCGCCAGCCTTCACGAGAGCGGGCGTATTTGGCATGCACCTAACCACGGGTAATTCACCACCGAGCCAGCGCTGTAATGCGTTTATCCGAATACCCGCCGCGATCGATACCACCACCGGTTTTTTCTTCTGCACAGATATTTTGATGATATCGGCAACCGACTGCATATGCTGTGGCTTAACCGCCAGCACCAGGATATCTGATTGCAATACCAGCTGATTGCTATCTTGCGTACTATTAATACCAAATATATCGCTCAAATACGCTAATTTATCAACGTCTAAATCCGACACGGTAATATTCTCAGCGGGGTAACCATTACTCACGAGCCCACCGATTAAGCTACTCGACATATTCCCGCCACCAATAAATCCAATCTGCTGTTTATTCATTTTTTCACTTGCTTAAATTTAAATGTATTCGTTATTAAACCGTACTTTTCAACCTGGCACCAAAAATAGCCGTACCAATTCTCACCATTGTAGAACCTTCTGCAATAGCCGCTGGCAAATCACCACTCATGCCCATCGACAGCGT
>JASJGO010000147.1:0-11054 GCA_033791505.1 Cycloclasticus sp. | reverse complement strand
TGGTTTTTTCCGCCAATACGTCGTTAAAAAATATCGAAAAGCGACTTAAAGAATTAATGCTGAGTCGCCATGGTCGCGAAGACGTCACGCTGACCTCGCAAAATGACATGCTCGAATCGATGGCTAAAATACTTTCTATCCTGAAAATGTCGGTGGCTGCGCTGGGTGCGATTTCTCTAATGGTAGGCTCGGTAGGTATTCTAGCCATTATGACCACTACCGTCAGAGAGCGAACCGGCGAAATCGGCCTGTTGCGAGCGATAGGCGCAGAAAAAAAGCTAGTTTTACAGTTATTTTTAGCCGAAGCGGTATTGTTGGCGATATTAGGTGGCGTGCTGGGTTTGTTACTGTTATTGACAATAACCAGCTTGTTTCACATTTTCTTACCGGGTTTGCCGATCAGTTTTAATGCATCTTTTTTGTTGTTGGCGCTACTTATATCCGCGGTGATTGGCCTGCTATCAGGCGTCGTGCCGGCTGCCCAAGCGGCGAATTTAGACCCCATTCAAGCTCTGCACGAGGAGTAATTAATGTCGTGCTTGCTGCGCCTTCAGGCGTTGGGCCAATACGATAATGCCGGCGGATAACAGAATGTAAAAGGGGTATAAGTCCTGCCATTGCTGCTGCTCGCCAATAAGCAACGCGGCCAACGGTGGGCCGAATAAAATCCCCGGCCCCTGACCAGTAATGACGATACCCATGATGCGCCCGATATCAATGGGTTTCGCCGCTATACGAGGGCTTTGCGCAAAAATTGCCGTCGGTATCATGCCTAAACAAAGGCCAAAGCAGGCCAGTAGTATTAAGCCCACCTCAGCTGAATAATGCAGGTGGAAAATCAGACTGATAATTAAGGCCAGCGCAGCAGCAGGAAAGCTCATTAGCTGAAAAGGGCTGATGCCTCGGTGAATAAGGAAACCACTAAGCAGGTTACCAGGGATGATAAACGCCGGTAACACCGTGGTGACAAGCAGTGCAGCGCTAGAACTAAGCTGGTACGTGCTAATAAGGTAAGCGGGTAAGTACGTTACTAAACTAAAAAAAGTACCGGTAAAGCAGGCGAAAATAGAACCCAGCATGATCGCGCTGGTAATAACAGCTCGAGACGGTCCCGCAGAATTAAGCATTGAAGATGGGCGCGCAGGGTCGGAAAAACGCGTGGATAAGAACAATAAAGGCAGTGCTATTATTGCAGAACAACCCCATAGCCAGCGCCAGCCAAAATACTGCAAAATCAGCGGTGAAATTAAGAATGCCAATACACTACCGACCGGCATCCATAAAGCCCAAACGCCCATGGTCAGCCCCATATCCGATGGTTTTGATAAGTGTGAAATAAGCGTAGGTGCACAAACGGCGATCAATATAACGGCGACCCCCTCAATAACCCGGCTGATGATGAGTTCGCCTGGCGAGTTAATGAAAATACTAAAACTGGCAGAAAAGACGATCAACCCCAGCGCGATTTGTAATACCCGTTGTGGGCCAAGGCGGCGAGATAAGGAACCGGCGTAGACGCCGAGCAGGATAGTCGCAACGGCCGCGGAGGACATGATCCAGCCGATTTGAATGATACTTAGCGGTAACTCTTTTTTTATTTCCAGTAGAGCGGGACTCGCTTTGGTGACGGTGATAGCCGCGGCCACGCCAGTGATAAAGCTAAACCATACCGCTGCCCATTGTGTTTTTATAACGGCGTTCAAAGGATGAATAGCCTGAGATACGCTAAAAAGCTAGGCGCGAGCAAAATATAACTAATAGTGCCTAGCGTCAATGCGGTACAAAACAGCGCGGAGTCGAGTTTAAAGCGTTCGGCTAAGGCAATGCCCACCATAACAGGCGGAGCGGCCGCGGTTATGCTGGTGACGATTAGGGTTTCTCCCATTAAACCGATCGGTATGCCCGTCGCCAGCGCGACCGTAGGGCTCACTATCAGCTTGATCAGCATCGCTGGAATAACCAGTAAAACGTACTTGAAACTGCTGATTTTAAAATTAACGCCGACCATTAGAAGAAACAGTGGTATGGCGCTTAAGCCGAGCATTCGTAAGGCCTGAATAACGCTTTCAGGTGGCATCCATTGGCTGTACCGCAACAGCAGGGCGATAATAACGGCCCACACCGGTGGCATCAATAATAACTCTCGGCCCAGGTGCCCCCCCGCGATGCGGGTACCAAAGTGAGCTGCCAATAAAACACCAATGACCCAAACAAAAGGAATGGTCGCCATTAAGTCATAGATTAATGGAATGCTGGTCATTGCTTCACCAAATAAGGCTTCAACCAAGGGTAACGATATGCCCATGCCGTTACCAAAACTAGCGGCTAAAATTAACGCCCCAGCTTGCGCGCGATTGATGTAGCCCAGGCGTAACAGTAAAGTAAATGCCATTAAGCTCAGCCCCAGGCAAATACCTATAGTGATCAGGCCGGTAAAAGGAACCTGATACAGTTCTTCTTTTAATGGCGAAGTGAGCATGATGTACAGAATCAGTGCGGGCGCCATTAAGTTAATTACCAATGAACCCAGGGTGCTGCGTAGTTGCAGGGTGCTGACGCCGCCGGGTTCAAAGCGTTGCCATAGTGCGCCAATGGACAGCACTATCATCATAGGGATTAGATTACCCATACGGTTACTAGGCTTTACCGGCTATTTGAATTGAAATAACGGGTGCCTCATCGGACTGATGCATCGCCATGACCCGTTCTCGAACGGCTTGCTCTGAGGCGGTCATTCGTTGGCGCTGGCGTAACACATCTAACCAGGATTCAGACATATACATTTCTGAATACAGTTGATGGTCTACCGAGTCATGGAAAATTTGCCAGAAATAAGCCCCATTTCGTTGCCGGTTGGCCCGCATTTGCTCCATCAGGTCGAGGAACTCATCGGTTTTATCCTCAGGGATATGGTATTGAATAGTGACCATGACGGGCCCTTTATCGGCTTCAATAGAATCTTCAGGAATGGTGATGGGCCATTGCGTAGTAGGACTCAGGTCTAGCGAATCATTTGCCAGGGTAAAGCGCTTACTTAAAACAAGGGTTGATAGCAGGCCTATTGCGGCTATAGCCATCGATAAACTGCTGCCATAACTATCGGATAGATGACCCCATAAAAAGCTGCCAAAAGCCATGCTGCCACCAAAGGTCAGCATAACCAGCGAAATAGTTCGAGCGCGTACCCAATTAGGTACCGAAGTTTGCGCGGCCAACATAAATGAAGAGAAGCTAAACGTCCATGCAACGCCAAGCGTCACCAGGGTGAAAGCCAACGAATACAGGTTAGGCTGGTAAGCCAGCAAAAGAACAGGTAGTGATAATAGTACCGTAGATAGGCCGATGATCTGATTGCGTGTTAACACACGGTGGCATTTGGGTAATAAAAAAGCGCCCAGAATGGTGCCAATACCAATCACAGCCATCGAAATACCATAGTTTTGCGCACTCATCCCCATGTCTCTAATAACGATAACGGGCAGTAACGCCCAGGAAACGCTGGAGAAAAAGAAAAATGCGGCGCTTCTGATTAAAACAACCTTCAGTGATCGTGAGTTACGGGTGTATCGAAGGCCGGTCCAAAAAGCACCCATAAATCGCTCAACCGGTAAAGCAGAGGGGTTGTTAGGCCTAAGGGGTTTCCATTGATACAAGGCGTAGATCAGTACCGTAAAAGATATGGCGTTGAGTATAAAAATAGCCGTTGTACCGGCCTGGAAAATAATGAGTCCGCCAATGGCTGGGCCTATAGCGCGGGTAACATTCGTACTAACGGTATTTAAAGTGATCGCACTGGGCAGGTGCTCTCGTGGAGCAAAATCGGGCACACTGGACGCCCATGCAGGCCGCATAATTGCATTTCCAGCTCCCAGGCCGAAGGTGAATAACAGCAATAGTAAGGGTGTAATAGCATCATAAAAGGCGGATACGGCAAGGCCAACGGCGGTTAAAAATAATAGAACGTGAACCCATATCAGTATGCCTCGACGATCCACTAAGTCTGCCAGCGTTCCTGAAGGATAGGCAAGAAATAGAAAGGGTAGCGTAATAGCGGTTTGAATTAAGGCGATATAAAGATCGGATGTCGGCATCGAAGCCATTAGCCACGTGGTACCCACCTCATTCATCCATGTGCCGATATTGGAGATAGTCATCGCTATCAACATAATCCTGAAAACGGGAGAGCTGAAAGGAGCGGTTAAACTATGTTGTTTCACTATCGTTGGCGCGAGATGGGTAAGGAATATGAAACGGTATTATAACAGTTGAAAATAAAGGCACACCAGCAAATGTAGGGCATCTCATGTCAGCATGGCGATCACTGCAAAACTTGGTTTAGATCAAGCAGTAATGTTAAAGTTTAACGAACTAATAAACGGCCTTGTAAAAGCAAGGCTGATATCAACGAGCACTAAGTCTTAGGGGAAGATGATGAGCAGATTCAATAATAAGACCGTCGTCATTACTGGCGGAGCGGGTGGTATAGGCCTGGCGGCGGGCAAGCTGTTCGCTAAAGAAGGAGCAAACGTACTGTTGGTGGACCTTAAAGAAGAGGCGTTACAGGCCGCAGTAGATAGCATAGACGGCGGAGGAAAAGTCAGTTATCAGGTGGCCGACGTGACGCAGCCAGATCAGGTTCAAAACTACGTAGCAGCTACTCTAGAGCGCTATGGTGAAATTAATTATTTTTTAAATAACGCCGGTATCGAAGGCGTGGTCGCGCCGATTGTAGACTCGCCAATTGATGCGTTTGATCAGGTGATCGCCGTGAATATAAAAGGTGTCTGGCTGGGCTTGAAATACGTTATTCCAGCCATGCTTGCTAATGGCGGCGGCAGTATCGTAATTACCTCCTCGTTAGCTGGCTTGAAAGGCACGCCGAATATTTCGCCGTATATCACCAGCAAGCACGCAGTGATAGGTATGATGCGCAGCGTTTCGCAAGAGTACGCCAGCCAGGGTATTCGTATTAATACGGTTAATCCCGCACCTATCGAAACAAGGATGATGCGTTCATTAGAAGCAGGATTTGCGCCGGGTAATGAAGCCGCCGCCAAAGAACAACTCAGTAAAATGATGCCGATGGGTCGCTATGGCGAGCCGGAAGAAGTGGCGAGCATGATGGCCTTTCTTTGTAGCGATGATGCGTCGTATTGCTCAGGTGGCGTGTATTCCGTCGATGGTGGTGCTTCAGCGGTTTAACATTTAGAGGCTAAATCAGGCTTGAGCTATAATCAAAGGGCGTAATGAATTAAAATAGTGAATGTTATTGAAATAACGACAGGTTTTTAGATTCTTGAATTCGATCACTTCTTTTGCCGTTCAAATTCAGCCGACATTGCGGTTCGATCAGCACGCGCGCCAACCAGAAAAAGACGCCAAAGAGGTAGGCCTTCAACCTGAGCAATTAAAGGCTAAAAATAACCCCATCACAAAAGAACTCGCTTTAAGCCAGCAAGAGTTAGTCGAACTTAGAAAATTAGAATCCATAGACAATCGTGTGCGCGCCCATGAACAGGCGCATCTCGCGGCGGCAGGGGGAATAGCCAAGGGAGGCGCAAGCTTTCAAACCACAACTGGGCCAGACGGTAAGCAATATGCCGTTGGTGGAGAGGTATCGATTGATACTTCACCAGTAGCCGGTGACCCGCAAGCGACCATTCTTAAAGCACGTCAAATTAGACGCGCGGCACAAGCGCCCTTAGAACCATCGGCGCAGGATAGACTAGTCGCGGCTAGCGCGTATGCGACAGAGCAAAAGGCATTGGTGGAACTAAGGCAGTTGAAATTAGAAGAATCCCAAGTCGCAGAAGGTGAAGCAGGGCCTTTTATAGCTCAAGTTGAACAAGGTTCTCGTATTAGCGAAGTCGCTTGATTACTTATTTAAAATTATCCTACTCACCACCACGTGTGTAGTTAATCTCTCTCGAATGTAAGGTTGGGACTTTGAGTCTTATACGCTGTTCGACACAAAGCCCTACACCAAAAACACTTTTTTTAATCGCGTGTAGCTTGCAGTGTAGGTGGGGCTGCTGGTGTTGTTAAACCGACCGCATCGCCAATCTTGCGAAGCATAACAGTAATGTTGTTTGGGTAATTGAATCCAGCGCCTGTATTTCTGTCAACGATATAACCAATACCTCCTCCAATGAGGATATTTCCCCAAACGGCCGTGTTGCTTTTTGAAACAACAGTTTCATTACCTGCAATGTAACCGTCTTTCGAACAATTAACGATTAAATCGTCCGTGCTCTTCTGAATCGTAACGCTCCCTGGTGTGGTTACGAACCATTCTCCTTCATCATTTTTTAATGTGCATCCAGCGCCAACCAATGCCTGGTTGTTTTGTGTGGTTTGCACGGATACGGGTTGTAACTTCTCCCCCACTATTGAAGCGCACCCCGTCATTGTTATTAGTGAGGCTATTGCGAGTAACTTATACATGTATTTCCCCTTTCTTTTATGCGACAAAAAAAGCGTTGTCGCAGCGCCCTAACGATTTATATAAGCCGGCACGGCTTATTGCGCGCGAACTTGATACGCCTGTTCGCGACCGGAAAGGTAATAATGCAGATACTTATTATTCTGTACTTGATGAAAACACCTATTTTTATAGGTTTTTAGCTTTGCATCCATGCTGACCTTGCTCCCTAATGTATCTTTAGCTTACCCGGAATTTTAATGAGCCAAAGCTTTTAATGATTTGTTAGGCTGATTTATTATTAGATATGGCTTCATGATCAAATAGATATCGCGTTCTCTTGCAGAGCGAAACCAACATAAGCATTAATGGTACTTCAATTAAGACACCCACTACAGTCGCTAAGGCGGCCCCAGAAGATAAACCAAATAGTATCACTGCCGTCGCTATTGCCACCTCAAAATGATTGGATGCACCTATTAGTGAAACCGGCGCAGCGTCCTGATACGAAAGCCTAAACCGCCTCGATAAGACAAAGTAACCAAGGGCAAAAATAAATAATGTTTGAATCAGCAGTGGGATAGCTATCCATAATATGGTGAGAGGATTGCTAACGATGACATCCCCCTTAAAGGAAAATAGGAGAACCAGCGTAACCAGTAAAGCGGTAATACTTACAGGAGTGAGCCAATGCAAAAACCTTTCATTGAACCATGCAATACCTTTATGTTTAATAATGAGTTTTCTAGAAAAGTAGCCCGCTACTAAAGGCAATGCGACATAAATCGAGACAGAAAGCACCATCGTTTGCCAGGGCACCGGCATAGAATTAACATTTAGCAATAGCCCGCCCAATGGGCCGTAAAGCAGGAGCATCATTAGTGAATTAATGGCGACCATCACTAAGGTTAAGCCATCATTACCTTTTGATAAGTGTCCCCACATCAATACCATCGCTGTACAGGGGGCAATGCCCAGTAATATTGTTCCGGCTATATAACTTCGCCACAACTCGACCTCTTCACCGTTAGCTAAAATTTCTGTGCCGGGTATTAGATCTCTAAATAAATACCCCAGGAAAAAATAGGAGATAGCGAACATGCTAAAAGGCTTGATGCCCCAGTTAATAGACAGGGTAATAAAGACGGGTTTGGGAGTTTTTGCCGATTTTATAACCTGTGAAAAGTCTATTTTAACCATGATGGGGTACATCATAAAAAATAGACAAACGGCGATTGGAATGGATACTTGATAAATTGAAAAATCATTCAACGTTGTAGCGACATCAGGTGCCGCCTTTCCAAGAGCAATTCCACCACCAATACAAAGCAATACCCATATAGTTAAGTAGCGTTCAAATATGGATAGTTTTTTCTCTTGCATTTATGTAACCACGTCTCGTAAACGATATTTCATATGGGCCTAGCGTTTAATTTAAAGAGCGCATGTTTTTCGCGCATCCATCCTTAAGTATTTGTTAGCGCTGAAAAAGATGATGGTGCTGACACCTTCTGTGTATTTGATAAAACCAATGTATCGTTCGTTTGTGAGTGCTAAATCCCCACGCTCATCGGTTTATCTAGGAATCGTTTCTTTATTTTTCCTTTGCGTCACCTAACCAGTTGATACGGTATAAATCACGACGGCGGTCAAGGTAGTTTCTTACAGACCCTTCATTTCTTAATTTACTTAGTTTCTCTAAATCAAGGTCTACAATTAAGGTCATCTCTGTGTTTGGCGTTGTTTCAGCCATGATGGCATCATGGGGAAATGAGAAGTCTGAGGGTGAGAAAACAGCAGACTGAGCATATTGAATATCTGCCCCATCAACTTTCGGTAAATTACCTACGCTACCCGCTATGATGACATAGCATTCATTTTCTATAGCTCGGGCATGGGCGCAGCAACGCACTCTTAGATAAGCGTTCTTGGTATCAGTCCAGAACGGAACAAATAATAGCTGCATCCCTTCTTCTGACTGTATCCGTGCGAGTTCAGGGAACTCGACATCGTAGCAAATTAAAATTCCAATTTTACCAAAGTCAGTTTCAAAAACATTCAGCTTATCGCCTCCTTGCATAATCCATGCGCGCTTTTCATATGGGGTAGGGTGGATTTTGTATTGCGATTCAAGTGTGCCATCTCGGCGACAAAAATAAGAGACGTTGTATAACTGGTTGTTTTCAATGACCGGCATGGAGCCGGCAATAATATTGATATTATAGGTAACAGCCAGACGTGAGATGGCTTCTGTTATTTCTTCTGAAAATTCAGCTAAAGCTTTGATAGAATCAAAAGAGCTTTGATGTGTTTCTATGCCCATTAATGGAGCGTTAAAAAGCTCAGGCAAAAGTGCCAGGTCGCATTGATATTCAGATAGCGCATCAATAAAAAACTCAACCTGCTGAATAAGTTCTTCCACTGATTTTAAAGGCCTCATTTGCCACTGAATGCAGCCTATTCTTGCAGATGTTTTGACCGCTCCAAACAAGGGAGATTTTTGTTCGTCGTAATATAGATTGGTCCACTCCAGAAGGGTTGCATAACCTTTGGATTCTTTGTCTTCAGGGTAATAATCATTTAGAATACGCTTAGCCTCAAAATCATTTGATAGCTGAAAAGTAAGAGTGGGATCATATATCTTCTTCTTTTTTACCAACTCAATATATTTTTGAGGTGACATATCTTTAGCGTGCTTTTGGTAGTTGGGTATGCGTCCACCGGCCACTATTGATTTAAGATTTAAATTCTGACATAAATCTTTTCTAGCTTCATAGAGCCTTCTACCCAGGCGCATACCTTGATAGTCAGGGTGAACAATCACTTCAACGCCGTATAACACGTCACCACTTGGGTCGTGGGTTGTTAGATAGGCGTCCCCTGTGATTTGATCGTAAGTGTGATGATCGCCAAACTTGTCATAATCCACAATCAATGAGAATGCTACGGCAATAACTTTTCCATGGTCTTCAATACAGATTTGCCCTTCACCGAAAGTAGATATCTGGGAGCGAAACTTTTTCTCTGGTAAAGCACCCCCCATGCCGGGGTATACCAGCTCCATTATTTCTTTAAGATCTCCGTAGTCGCTTAGTTCTAGATTACGCAGATTTAATTTGTGCTCGGATTCATCGGTGAAAGTGTTTTCGTTCATGAGTGGTTTAACCTGTGTTAAAAATGTTGTTGATACTGAATAAGTTAATGGATCTGTCTAGGGTGTAGTAACAATTTAAATAAGGGCGCATCGCTTTGCGGCGGCGTACCTAAAGCTTTTGTTAGCTGTTTTACCTGCCCTTTTGTTTAATAGATATTGCCTAAGTTTTTTCTCGATCTACATAATGCATAGTATGTGCATATTATCTTTATTAATGCGATAAAAAAAACAGCATTAATGAATAATAATTTGTTTGTATCCTGACGCAGCGACGGTTTCAAGTTGTTTAATACTGTGAATATCTTCGCTGCTTTTTGAGTAAAAGCGGAGTCTTCAGTTACAGCTATTTTATCACGAGCAAGGCCTTCTAGAAGGGCGAATGATTTCGCGTCATTTTATAACCATAACCATTGATAAGGCCGGCAGATGGCTGGGCATGTTCAGTTACAAGTAAAAACTTCTACATACAGCTAAGGCTTCGGTTCAGGAATGGCGGTACGCCATCCCTGAACCGATTGTTAGCTGGCCAGTTATCCCAAACCGAAGCCCTTGAAGGTATTTATGCTGTGATCAGGCCAGGTCGAAACGGTCCAGGTTCATCACCTTGACCCAGGCCGCGACGAAGTCCTGTACGAACTTTCCCTTGTTGTCATCCTGAGCATAGACCTCGGCATAGGCACGAAGTATCGAGTTGGATCCAAAGACGAGATCAACTCGTGTCGCCGTCCACTTGACCTTGTCCGTTTCACGATCTCGGATTTCATACAGGTTATTCCCAGCGGGCTTCCACATATAGTTCATGTCGGTCAGGTTGACGAAGAAATCATTCGTCAGTTCTCCTTCGCGCTCGGTGAATACACCGTGCCGGGTGCCGCCGTAGTTGGTGCCAAGCACGCGCATGCCGCCAACCAGCGCTGTCATCTCGGGGGCGGTCAAGCCCATTAGTTGCGTGCGGTCGAGCATCAGCTCTTCTGCGCTGACGACATAGTCATCCTTAATCCAGTTACGGAAACCATCATGCAGTGGTTCCAGCACCTTGAAGGCATCTGTATCAGTCATTTCGTCCGTCGCATCCCCACGGCCAGGCGAGAAGGGGACTGTAATATCAACCCCAGCTGCCTTTGCTGCCTGCTCGATACCAACGTTACCTGCCAGAACGATAACATCAGCAACGCTTGCTCCGCTGTCGGCCGCAATGCCTTCAAGCGCAGCCAATACTTTGGCCAGACGAGATGGCTCGTTACCTTCCCAGTCTTTTTGCGGGACGAGGCGAATGCGTGCGCCGTTGGCGCCACCACGGTTGTCTGAACCACGGAAAGTTCTTGCGCTATCCCATGCGGTGGACACCATCTCGCTAATACTCAGACCGCTGGCAGAAATTTTATCCTTTACGGCCTGGACATCGTAGTCGTTACTTCCTGCAGGAACCGGGTCTTGCCAGATCAACTCTTCTTGTGGTGCATCGGGACCGATATAACG
>JASJGO010000146.1:0-32948 GCA_033791505.1 Cycloclasticus sp. | reverse complement strand
GGTAAAATTCCTAGTGGCGTATTAATGGTGGGTTCACCGGGTACGGGTAAAACATTCTTAGCACGTGCAATAGCGGGTGAAGCGAAAGTACCGTTTTTTACAATCTCGGGTTCTGATTTTGTTGAGATGTTTGTTGGTGTTGGTGCATCACGTGTACGTGATATGTTTGAAACAGCAAAAAAACATGCGCCCTGTATTATCTTTATCGATGAGATTGATGCCGTTGGTCGCCACCGTGGTGCTGGCGTTGGTGGTGGTCATGACGAGCGTGAACAAACATTAAATCAACTGTTAGTTGAAATGGATGGTTTTGAAGGCAATGAAGGCGTTATCGTTATTGCAGCAACTAACCGTCCAGATGTGCTAGACCCTGCGCTACTAAGGCCTGGGCGTTTTGATCGTCAGGTCGTTGTGCCATTACCTGATATCAGAGGACGCGAGCAAATTTTAAAAGTCCATCTTAAAAAAGTTCCCATAGGTGATAGCGTAAAACCGGGGATGATCGCTAGAGGAACGCCTGGTTTTTCAGGCGCCGATTTGGCTAATCTTGTTAATGAAGCCGCTTTATTTGCCGCTCGTGCTAATAAGAAAACGGTGGACATGAACGACATGGAACAAGCCAAGGACAAAGTAATGATGGGCGCAGAGCGCCGTTCCATGGTGATGAGTGAAGACGACAAAAAGTGTACGGCCTATCACGAATCCGGACACGCTATTGTTGGTCGACTCGTGCCTGAACACGACCCGGTATATAAGGTAACCATTATTCCTCGCGGACGCGCACTGGGTGTAACGATGTTTTTACCCGAACGCGATCACATTAGTATCAGTAAACGTAAGCTAGAAAGTCAGTTGTCTAGCTTATACGGTGGACGACTCGCAGAAGAAATCATCTTTGGTGAAGAGGCAGTAACGACGGGTGCTTCAAATGACATTGAACGCGCGTCAGCGATCGCCAGAAATATGGTGACGCAATGGGGCTTTTCGGAAAAACTGGGTCCTTTAAGTTATGGCCAGGACGAAAATGCTATGGGTTATTCCGGTGGTAATACGAAAATGATTTCGGACGAAACCAATCATCAAATTAATGAAGAAGTTCGAACGCTGATCGAGAGAAACTATGTTCGCGCTAAAAAATTATTAAATGACAATATTGATATTTTGCACTCAATGACTGAGGCATTAATTAAATATGAAACGCTTGATAGTGATCAACTTGATCAGTTAATGGCGCGCACGCCCGTTCAACCTCCTAAAGACTGGGAAGATCTGGATGAGTCAGGGTCTGGCGACGTATCGACAGTGGATAAAGCGAAAGATGAGCCGAAAGAGAACCCTAAACCAACCGTTGGTGGGGCAGCTGAACAACCTTAATCCTGAGCTAGTTAACGTTAGCCAATTTTTATCGTCAAAGAACCCCCGTATTATGGGGGTTCTTAATATTACCCCCGACTCTTTTTCTGACGGCGGTTGCTTTAACTCGGTGAATGAAGCCGTCTCTCAAGCTATTAAAATGGTTGAGGCCGGTGCTTCGATTATTGACATAGGTGGTGAATCAACGCGTCCTGGTGCAACACCCGTTGCAGTTGAAGAAGAGTTAAATAGAGTGATACCGATAATTAAGGCTATTCGCTCAAGATCTAATGTTCTTATCTCCATTGATACGAGTAAGCCTGAGGTAATGCAACAGGCGGTTGACGTAGGGGCAAATATTATTAATGATATTTATGCGCTTAGGCAAACAGGAGCAATTGAAATGGCTGCTTTATTACAGGTGCCGGTTTGTTTGATGCATATGCAGGATAAACCAGAGACAATGCAACTGAACCCGAAATACGCAAAGGTGGTAGACGAAGTGAAGGCGTTTTTTGATGAGCGGATTAAGGCTTGTGAAGAAGCAGGAATTAACCGTGATAAAATCATACTGGACCCCGGTTTTGGCTTCGGTAAAACCTTAGCTCACAACCTCAGCCTATTAAAACATTTGGGATCCTTTAAAGGGTACCATTGTCCGTTATTAGCGGGCCTATCAAGAAAGTCGATGTTTGGGCTGCTGCTGGATAAACCGGTTGAAGAGCGCGCATTAGCCAGCGTTACGTCGGCTTTATTGGCGGTAATCGATGGAGTATCCATTGTTCGGGTGCACGATGTGGCAGAAACCGCTGAAGTGCTAAAAATTTATAATGCGGTTCAAAACGCAAATTGAAATAACTATGACAAAAAAATATTTTGGAACAGACGGCATAAGAGGTGAAGTTGGGAAAGGCCCTATTACGCCAGAGTTTATGCTTAAACTCGGTTGGGCAGCAGGTAAAGTGTTTGCGCAACAAGGGCGTTGCAGAATCGTCATCGGTAAAGATACCCGCAGATCAGGTTATATGTTTGAATCCGCGCTTGAAGCAGGCTTAGTGGCTGCCGGGGCAGATGTTCAATTATTGGGCCCAATGCCGACACCAGGAATTGCCTACTTAATCAGAACTCTACGGGCTAATGCAGGCATCGTAATAAGCGCCTCACACAATCCTCATTTTGATAATGGCATTAAGTTTTTCTCCAGTGAAGGTAAGAAATTGCCGGATGAAATAGAATACGCAATTGAAAAGAAGTTAGCGGAACCACTCGTTGTGGTCGACTCATCTAAGTTAGGTAAGGCTAGTCAAATTGAAGATGCAGCCGGGCGTTATATAGAGTTTTGTAAAAGTTCTATTCCACCTATGATGGACTTGTCTGGCATGAAAATGGTAGTTGATTGCGCGCACGGATCAACGTACCACATAGCACCTTTTGTTTTTGAAGAACTAGGTGCTGAAGTGATAAAAATTGGTGTTGAGCCCGATGGACTAAACATTAATGATGATTGTGGAGCGACAAAACCTGCTGCGCTTCAAGCAGCGGTGTTAGCTAATGCCGCAGACTTTGGCGTTGCGCTGGATGGTGATGGCGACCGATTAATAATGGTTGATCATCTAGGTGAAGTGCTTGATGGTGACGAGATTGTGTACATCATAGCGAAAACTCGCTTGGCTAAAGGCTACCTTGGTCATGCTGTGGTCGGCACGCAGATGACTAACCTGGGCGTTGAGCACGCGTTAAATCGATTGGGTATTGATTTACTAAGATCCGCGGTGGGGGATCGGCACGTTATCCAGTTAATGAATGAATCCGGTGCTATTTTGGGCGGCGAAGGTTCAGGGCATATTATTTGCGCGGACAGAACAACAACGGGTGATGGAATTATCGCGGCATTACAGGTTCTTGAAACCGTGTCTCGCGAATCTAAAACATTACATGAATTAAAAATAGACATCCAAAAATACCCTCAGTGCATGATTAACGTTAGCCTCAATGGTAATGGAAAGTTCGTTGTCAACGAGGATATTGAAAATGCCGTTAAAGCGGTCGAAGAAATCCTCAACGGAGCTGGTCGGGTGTTGTTAAGAGCTTCCGGTACTGAACCGCTAGTGCGTGTAATGGTCGAAGGAGAGGATTTAAATTTGGTCGAGTCATTAGCATTACAACTCAGTAAAACGGTTGAACGTATACTCAACGCTTAGATCCCCGGTGCAGATTATTTTAAACATCAATAATATTGATTTATTCGCTAATACTCGCTACTCTTTCTCGTTTTTAGCGTGAGAAGTACGATGCGTAAGCCACTCGTTGTTGGTAATTGGAAAATGAATGGTTCACTGAAGCTAACTGGTGCTCTTTTACGTGCCATAGAAGACGGTATTAATGATAAAATATCGAGCGAAGTAAGTGTCTGTGTTCCATTCGTATACATTGCCTTAGCTATTGATGCGGTAGACGCTACAAGGCTAACAATAGGTGCTCAAACTGTCTCAGAGTTCGAGTCGGGTGCATACACCGGAGAAATTTCCGCCAACATGCTAGCCGAATTAGGCTGCCACTGGGTGTTAGTTGGGCACTCTGAAAGGCGAATGCTTTTTAATGAAAGCAATCAGGTGTTAGTAGCTAAAGTATTGGCGGCGCAACGGGCTGGACTGGTGCCGATTTATTGTGTCGGTGAAAGCGAAGCTGATTATAAAAGCAGTAATACGCTTAATGTTATTAAGGACCAGGTAGGCGCTTTATTGAGTCATAAAGCGGTCAATTTGAATCAGTTAGTGTTGGCTTACGAGCCGGTCTGGGCCATTGGTACAGGTTTAACGGCATCACCAGAAGAGGCACAACAGGCACACGTTTTTATTCGTGGCTTAGTAAGAGAGAAAGCAGGGGATCTGGCGGATAAAGTCAGAATTCTGTACGGTGGAAGTGTTAACCCAGACAATGCGTCATCGTTGTTTGAACAAGAAGATATCGACGGTGGTTTGATAGGCGGGGCGTCATTGGATGCTGACGCTTTTATTTCAATTTGCCAAAAGGCATAAAAGGATAAGTTTATGAGTTTGTTTGCAATAGTTTTATCGGTACACGTGTTAATTGCTGTGTTGATGGTGGGCCTGATTTTAATTCAACACGGAAAAGGTGCGGACGCAGGCGCTGCATTTGGTAGTGGCGCATCGGGTACGGTTTTTGGTGCCAAAGGTTCAGGTTCCTTTTTAACACGATCAACGGCTATTCTAGCCACCTTGTTTTTCATCACCAGTTTAACGCTGGCTTATCTAGGTGGTAATAGAGCGGCCCCTGATAATATCATTGATAAACTGTCCGATACAGCGCCGATTGAGTCAATAGAAGGGACGCCCGCTGATTTAATTAATGGCCTACCAGCTAAAGCTAAAAAAGCCACAACAGGGATAGATGCAATGAGCCCAAGTGACGTTCCTATTCCTGAGTAATTTAATGCCGAGGTGGTGGAATTGGTAGACACGCTATCTTGAGGGGGTAGTGTCCTTATGGACGTGCGGGTTCAAGTCCCGCTCTCGGCACCAATTAAATTTTGATCAGTAGCGGCTTCAATAAGTCGAGAATTTGTAAGATGCTCTAGACAAGACAATTATCCGCTTATGACAAATCAGGCCTTAATTTTATTTATCTTTATTGTTTCTTTTGTAGCGGCGAACCTTCCGTGGTTGTCTGATAAAGCCTTCCTTGTTAAAACTGTTACAGCTAAGTCTGGTTGGCTACGCTGGATCGAATGGTCGTTACTTTATATGCTTTCATTGGCTGTTGGCATCGCTGTTGAAAGCAAAACAATGGGCACCATCAGCGCGCAAGACTGGGAGTTTTACGTCGTAACGCTGTGTTTGTTTGTAGTATTTGCTTTGCCAGGTTTTATCTACTGTTACGACCTTAAGCGTCTGTTAAAAAATAGTGCGCCGAAAGGCTAAATAGACGTTTGTTGAGTACATAATCTGGAAGTTTTATTTCCCCCTTACCATCAGACCGAAAAAGAAAAACAGCTCTTTATTTCGGTTATAATATTTTGTTTAAAATTTAGGAGATCGTTAGAATGAAGTCACCCGTTCATGTAGCCGTAACCGGCGCCGCAGGCCAAATTTCTTACTCATTATTATTTCGTATCGCCTCAGGCGATTTTTTAGGCCCTGAACAACCGGTATGTTTGCACTTGTTGGAAATCACACCAGCGTTAGGCGCGCTTGAAGGTGTCGTGATGGAATTAAATGATTGTGCCTTTCCTTTATTGCAAAGCGTTGAGATTACTGATGATGCTAATGTTGCCTTTAAAGACATTGATTTTGCTTTCTTAGTCGGTGCTCGCCCACGTGGCCCTGGTATGGAGCGTAAAGACCTGCTTGAAGCCAATGCCGCTATTTTCTCTGTACAGGGGAAAGCATTAAACGCCGTTGCCAAACGCGATGTTCGCGTATTAGTTGTGGGTAATCCGGCTAATACCAATGCCTTAATCGCAATGAATAATGCGCCGGACTTAAACCCACGTTGCTTCACCGCGATGACGCGTTTAGACCACAATCGCGCCTTGAGCCAATTGGCCGAAAAAACAGCAACGCACAGCACGGATATTAAAAAAGTAACGATTTGGGGAAATCATTCAGCGACGCAATACCCGGATCTTCATAATGCGCTTATCAATGGTGAGCCAGCTTTATCTAAAGTCGATACGGCCTGGTACGCGGATGAATACATTCCTGCGGTTCAACAACGTGGCGCAGCTATTATTAAAGCGCGTGGTCTCTCTAGTGCTGCCTCAGCTGCTAGTTCTGCCCTAGATCACATGAGAACGTGGGTTCAAGGTACTCCTGCTGGAGATTGGGTTAGTATGGGCATACCGAGTGATGGCAGTTACGGCATTGCAGAAGGTTTAATTTATTCATTCCCTGTTACTGTATCAAATGGTGACTATTCAATCGTTCAAGGCTTAGAAATCAGTGATTTCAGTCGTGAAAGAATGACCGCTACCGAAAATGAATTAAAAGAAGAACGCGATGGTGTAAAACACCTGTTTTAAGAAACATTGCTTATTAAAAAGCCATGCATTTGCATGGCTTTTTTTTTGCGTGTTATAACTAACTAATGCGATTAACGGAATATATATAAATGCTTGAGATGACGCAGTCTGGAATAACCGGATCATCAACGGTCACCGCGATAAATGAGAACGGTTCGCCAGTAGACGTGGTGCTGGTCGAAGAAAGGCCATTGACCTTATTTATTGACAGGCAAGAAGTGGTGACCTTGATGACAATGGGCTCGTTCCCAGAGTTATTAGTGCTGGGGTACCTGAAAAATCAGGATTTTTTTGCCAAGATAGAAGAACTTAAAGCGGTACAAGTGGATTGGCAAACGCAGGCGGTCGCCGTGGTGTCAAATAAGCCAAGCGAAGAGATAGCTAAATTAAAAGAAACCAGGACGATTACTTCTGGCTGTGGCCAAGGCACGATGTTTGGTAATGTGCTGGATAAATTAAAAGATAGGGCGTTGGTGAAGTCGAGCGTTAAGCAATCGACGCTTTATTTTTTGCTGAACTATTTAGGTAATTATAATAATGTTTATAAAAAAGCGGGCGCTGTACACGGCTGCGCGCTATGTAAAGACGAAGAGATTATATTTTTTGTCGAGGACGTAGGCAGACATAACGCGGTTGATACCATAGCCGGCTATATGTGGCTGAATGGCTTATCAGGAGAGGGTTGCATATTCTATACAACCGGTCGTTTAACCTCTGAAATGGTCATTAAAGTCGCGCAAATGGACATTCCTGTGCTGCTTTCTCGTTCCGGCGCGACGAAAATGGGTTTAGATATGGCTCAACGATCCGGCGTTACCTTAATTTCCAGGGCCAAAGGCCGGCACTTTCAAATCCTAAATGGGGCAGAAAACGTCCTATTAGATGGCTAGGTATTAGCTTGATAACGATGGTTTTATAATGCTCTCTGCCTGAATTAGGTCGTCCTGAGAGTTGATATTAAAAAATGGGTCAATGCTCTTAAAGTCGAAGACGGTTTTAGATAATTTATAACGCGCGGTCCATTGGTCTATTTTACGCAGGCCTTCGTCTTCTAGCGCGAGCCGTAAGGCGGCCATTAAATCCATCGACCATAAACCGTTCACTGGGTGAGAACGTCCGGCCGAATAGGTGCAGGCTAATTGCGACTCGTCGTCGTGAACCGATCGAAGCAGTTCAGCGACCAGGTTTTTCGGTAAAAAAGGTGTATCTACGGCGATTGAAGCGATCCACTTAGTGTCGGGCTGATGGATCGCACTCCATTCCATCGCCGCTAAGATACCGGCTAAAGGTCCGGGAAAGCCTTCCAGGGTATCCTCAATAACGGGAAAACCGTACGACTGTAGTTGGTCGCTTAGTTTATTGCTGTTGATTAACACCGTGTTGCACTGAGGGGCGAAACGACCAATAACGTGACCAATCAGTGGCTTATCAGCAAGGGTGAGAAAAGACTTATCCTGATGGTTCATTCTTCTAGCCAGTCCGCCAGCGAGAATTACGCCGACGACTTCGTTTGTTATCTGACTCATGTATGTAGCTGCTCTATTTTTACGGCGGAGTATTTGAATTCGGGGATTTTGCCGTAAGGGTCTAATTCCTGACTAGTTAACAGATTGGCCGCCGCTTCTACGTAGGCAAAAGGAATAAAAACCAAACCGGTTTGCACGATATTATCAACGCGCACGCGTATATTGATAGTGCCTCGGCGACTTTTTATTCGAACCGTATCACCGGCGGCTATACCGAGTTTTTCGCAATCGGCGGTATTCATCTGTACAAACGGTTCTGGTTCGAGGGTATTCAATATTTCACTACGCCGCGTCATCGCCCCAGTATGCCAGTGTTCGAGTTGGCGGCCGGTGGTGAGGATAAAGTTGAACTCATCGTCGAGCGCATCTTTTGGCGGAAGTAGCTTGGCCGGTACGAATTTTCCTCGACCATCGGCGGTTGGAAATTTATCGCTAAATACGATAGCCAGTCCAGGTTCAGTCGGAGAAGCGCAGGGGTAGGTGACAGAATGTTCTTTTTCGAGTCGTTGCCAGCTAATATTCGCCAGCGACGGCATAGCGATTTGCATCTCGCTGTAGATATCCTTTGCTTCGCTATAAGGCCAGTTTAAGCCTAATTTGTTCGCTATTTGAGTGGTAATCCACCAGTCGGCTCTTGCATCACCTGGAGGTTCAACGGCTTTACGCCCCATCTGCACCTGACGGTTGGAGTTGGTCACGCTACCGCTTTTTTCAGGCCAGGCGGTGGCGGGTAAAATAACATCGGCAAACATCGCCGTTTCTGTGAGAAAAATATCTTGTACGACCAGGTGCTCAAGCTTTGACAGGGCGAGTCGCGCGTGATTTAAATTAGGGTCAGACATGGCGGGGTTTTCACCCATGATATACATCGAACGAATTGTATCGTCGTGGATAGCGGTTAAAATTTCAACGACGGTTAAGCCCTCTACAGAAGTCAGTTTTGTGTTCCATAAAGCCTCGAAAAAAGCCTTCGCCTGTGGGTCAGAGGTTTTCTTATAATCGGGGTAAAACATCGGTATCAATGCTGCATCAGAAGCGCCTTGAACGTTGTTTTGTCCGCGTAAGGGGTGCAGGCCGGTACCGGGTCGACCGATGTGTCCACACATCAATGCCAATGAAATAAGGCAGCGCGCATTATCGGTGCCGTGCGTATGTTGTGCGATGCCCATACCCCAAAAAATAATAGCGGATTTAGCCTGTGCGTATTTGCGGGCGACCGTTTTAATTGTATTGGCGTCAATGCCGCAGATGCTCTGCATGAGGTCTGGCGAATAGTCCTTCAGGTGTTCAACCATCTGCTCAAATCCAGCGGTGTGTTGCTGAATATAGTCCTGATTGTAGAGTTTTTCTTTCACGATCACGTGCATGATCGCGTTCAGTAAGGCGACGTCGGTGCCTGGGCTAAACTGCAGCATATGGCTCGCGTAATGCTTTAGCGCTTGCGCCCTGGGGTCCATCACGATGAGTACAGCCCCACGCTTAGCCGCTTGTTTGAAGAAAGTAGCGGCGACGGGGTGATTTTCGCTCGGGTTGGCTCCAATGACGATAATCAAATCGCTGTCTTTTGCTGCGGTAAAAGGCGCGGTGACGGCACCTGAGCCGATCGTTTCCATCAACGCGGCTACGGATGAGGCATGACACAAACGCGTGCAATGGTCGACGTTATTGGTGCCAAATCCGGTGCGGATGAGCTTTTGAAAGATATAGGCTTCTTCATTCGAGCATTTGGCAGAACCAAATCCAGCCAGCGCCTCAGAGCCGAATGCTTGTTTACAGTCAGCGAAGCCTTTAGCCGCAGCGTTTAGAGCTTCCTCCCAGCTGGCTGGTCTAAAGTGGCTGTAAGGTTTGGCAGGGTCTATATTAATGCCTTTTTCAAGGCCAGGTTTCCTGATCAAAGGCTCGGTAAGCCGTTGATCTGAATTAATATAATCAAAACCAAAACGACCTTTGACGCAGAGTCGCCCTTCATTAGACGGGCCATCGGCACCGTCAACGCTGAGGATTTTATTATCTTTGATATTCAGTTCTAGCTGACAACCGACGCCGCAATAGGGGCAAATAGTGCGAACCGTTTTATCGGGCTGGGTGTTCTTTTGTGAGGCTACCGACAGCGCGTTAGTGGGGCAGGCCTGTACGCATTCACCGCAGGCAACACAGGTGGATTCGCCCATTGGGTCATCGAAATCAAAGCTTATTTTTTCTTTTGTGCCCCGGTTGGATAAGCCGATAACGTCGTTCACCTGAACCTCTCGGCAGGCCCGAACGCATAGCGTGCATTGAATGCAGGCGTCTAGCTGTACCGATATGGCCGGGTGGGAAGGGTCGCTGGCGGGTTGATTTTTTTTAGGGAAACGAGAACTGCCAATTTGCATCGACTCGGCCAGTTTAGCAAAGTCAGAACCGGCGGTAACATCGCTATTCAGGTCGGTTTTTAATAATTCCACCACCAGCTTACGTGACGCTAAGGCGCGGCTACTTTGCGTATTGACGAGCATATTATTACTGGGGTAACGACAACACGAGGCGGCGAGGGTGCGTTCACCCTCAATTTCTACCATGCAGGCACGGCAATTACCGTCGGACCGATAGCCTTTGGCATCCTTAAAGCATAGGTGGGGTATAGCCGTACCCATGCGTTTAGCTACTTGCCATATACTCTCGTCGGCTGCGGCGGATACCCGTTCGCCATCTAGCACAAAGGAGATTGTGTCTGTCATCTTAAACCTCCTCGGGAAAATACTTGAGGGTTGAAAGAATAGGATTCGGCGCGGCCTGGCCTAAGCCACAAATAGACGCGTCAGCCATCGTTGTACAGAGTGCGTTTAATAAGGGTTTGTCCCAGTGCTCTGCGGCGAGTAAAAGGCTCGCTTTTTCACAACCGAGCCTACACGGCGTACATTGCCCGCAACTCTCGTCCTGAAAGAAATTTAATAAATTCTGCGAGGTGGCTTTTAGACTATCTTGGTCAGATAAAATAATGACGGCGTGCGAGCCGACAAAACAGCCGTAGTCTGTCAAGCTGCCGAAATCTAAAGCCAGGTGATCTAGCGATGCAGGCAAAATGCCACCCGATGCGCCGCCCGGTAGGTAGGCTTTGAATTGATGCCCATCGAGCATCCCACCGGCTAATTCCAGTAGTTCTCGAACGCTGCTCCCGGCAGGCGCGACGATAACGCCTGGGTGCTTAACTCTGCCGGATAATGAGTAGGAACGAAGCCCAGCGGCGTCATTTTTGCCTTGCTCTTTGAACCAGTCTGCGCCCTTGTTCAGTATGGCGGGAATCCAGTACAGCGTTTCTACATTTTGCACCAGCGTAGGGCGCTGGAAGAGGCCCTGTTGTGCTACATAAGGTGGGCGGTGTCTGGGTAGTCCACGCTTGCCTTCTATCGACTCAATCATGGCGGATTCTTCACCGCAGATATAAGCGCCCGCGCCGCGTCTGATCTCTACGTAGTCTTCCTTGATCAGGCCGTGACTAAGTAACTGTTGAAGCTCAAGCTGTAATAATTGATAGATCGAAGCGTATTCGTCGCGCAGATAAATATAGATTTTACTGGCGTCGATGATACGCGCGGCGATGAGCATGCCTTCTAAAAATTGATGAGGCTGGGAGGATAGAATGTGTCGGTCTTTAAACGTGCCAGGCTCGCCTTCATCCGCGTTAACACAAAAAAACCTGGGGGCTGGTTGGTCGCGCACGATATTGAGTTTTTGCGCGGTTGGAAAACCCGCGCCGCCGAGACCTCTTAATCCGCTGTCCTCAATACGTTTGATAATATCTTCTATAGTCAGCCGCTGTTCCGTGACGGACTGAAATAACTGGTAGCCGTTGTTTGCTACGTATTCGTCATAGGATTGGTAAACGGGCAAAATGGCACTAGTAGCGTCGTTATTGACGCCCTCGATCAATGATGCCGCTGTTACCTGGCCCATATAGTTTTTACCTAGCGCTGCGGCGGGTGCCTTATCGCAAAGGCCCATGCAGGGTGCTGTGATAACACGGAGGGAATCTGGCGCGAGGGTTTTTAGTTCAGTTAATAAGATGTCTGCACCGGCCATCGTACAGCTTAATGAGTCACAGACCCTGACGGTGGTTTTAGCGGGAGCAGTTTCATTTTCCCTGATGACGTCAAAATGATGATAAAAGCTGGCTACCTCATACGCTTCAGCTTGAGATAAATTAAGCTCAGCCGCCAGGGCCATTAAGTGCGCGGCGCTGATATGCGACCATTTATCCTGAATAATGTGCAGGTATTCGATCAGTAAGTCTTTCCGGCGCGGCGAGTCTGCTAATAAGGCCTTGATCTCAATTTGTGCTTCAGAAGAAAGTTGGCGTCCTTTTGGGTACGGTTTTTTATGGCGTTTTTGGCGGTTGCCAGGACGGATGTTTTGTCTAGAATCGTTTGCCATGATGAATCAAACCTTCCATATTGAGTGTCAAAGACGATAGCATAAAAAAGGCCCTGTTTTCACAAGGCCTTTTAAAAAGCTTAATAAACTGATCTAAGTCAGTTGCGGGCCTGCCGCGACGAGCGCTTTACCTTCGTCATTATCGGTGTATTTTTCGAAGTTAAGTTCAAACAATTGAGCCAACTCATGTGCGCGCTTGTTCCAATGCTCAGGATCTTCGTAGGTATCACGTGGATCAAGAATGCCGCTGTCTACTCCTGGCAGAGAAGTAGGGATTTCTAGGTTGAAGTAAGGGATGTGTTTCGTTTCGGCGTTTTCAATCGAGCCATCGAGAATGGCGTCTATAATCCCGCGCGTGTCCTTAATAGATATCCTTTTACCGCTGCCATTCCAACCGGTGTTAACGAGGTAGGCCTTGGCGTCAACTGCTTCCATACGCTTAACCAGTTCCTGGGCGTATTTAGTAGGGTGTAAAGATAAAAAGGCTGCACCAAAGGCGGCAGAGAAAGTAGGCGTTGGTTCAGTAATGCCGCGTTCTGTACCCGCTAATTTTGCGGTAAAGCCGGACAAAAAGTAGTACTTGGTTTGATCAGCGGTCAGTTTGGAAACGGGCGGCGTGACGCCAAATGCATCTGCGGTTAAGAAGATAACTTTTTTCGCGTGACCGCCCTTAGAAATGGGTTTGACGATATTTTCAATGTGCTCAATGGGGTACGAGACGCGCGTGTTCTCGGTTTTGGAGTTGTCGGAGTAATCGACAACGCCATCATCCGAAACGGTGACGTTTTCCAGTAAGGCGTTACGTCGAATAGCGCCGTATATTTCTGGTTCGTCTTCAGCGTTCAGATTAATAACTTTTGCGTAACAACCGCCCTCGAAATTAAAGATGCCATCATCGTCCCAGCCGTGCTCGTCGTCGCCGATAAGTTGGCGTTTTGGATCGGTCGATAGCGTGGTTTTGCCGGTGCCAGATAAACCAAAGAAAATAGCCACGTCGTTATCTTTACCAATGTTCGCTGAACAGTGCATAGACGCCATGCCGCGAAGCGGTAACAGGTAGTTCATCATACTGAACATGCCTTTTTTCATTTCGCCGCCGTACCAGGTGCCGCCAATGAGTTGCATTTTTTCGCTTAAATTAAAGGCAATAAAATTTTCAGAATTGAGGCCGTGCTCTTGCCAGTCAGGGTTATTGGTTTTAGCGCCATTTAGCACCACAAAGTCCGGCTCAAATTCGGCCAACTCGGCTTCAGTAGGGCGAATAAACATGTTTTTAACAAAGTGAGCCTGCCAGGCGACTTCTACTATAAAGCGTACCGCGAGTCGGCTGTCTTTATTGGCGCCGCAAAATGTGTCAACGACGAATAGACGCTGGCCAGATAGCTGCTCGGTGACGATATTTTTAAGATTCCCCCAGTTTTCTTGCGAGAGAGGTTTGTTATCATTTTTACCCTGAGTAGACCACCAGACGGTATCGCGCGATACGTCATCCATTACGATGTATTTATCTTTTGGCGAACGACCGGTGAAGATACCTGTATCCACGGCAATCGCACCGGAAGTAGTGACGGTGCCTTTTTCATAACCGATTAAATCGTCGCGGGTTTCTTCTGCGTATAGCACGTCAAATGAAGGGTTATGCAGGATTTCGCTGGCGTTAGTGATTCCATATTGGCTTAGGTCTAAGGTGTTAGACATTGTTCAGGCTCCGGTATTTTTGGTTAATTTGTTATTCTCAATCACCGCGTATGCAGAATGATTGTGTATGGATTCAAAGTTTTCTGCTTCTAAAGTATAGGCTAATATTCGATCATCTTCATTCAGCGCATAGGCGATATCTCTGACCACGTCTTCAACGAATTTTGGGTTATCGTATGCGAGTTCGGTGACGTATTTTTCGTCGGGCCTTTTCAATAAGCTGTACAGTTCGCTAGAGGCTTGTTTTTCGACCAGTTGGATGATGTCTTCGATAAATATTTGCCCATCGGTATACGCCTCGACGGTAATATGAGAGCGCTGATTATGCGCACCGTAATCGGAGATTTTCTTTGAACAGGGGCATAGGCTAGTGACTGGAATAACGACTTTAATTTTAATCTTAACGTCATCCTGTGACCATTGCCCATCAAGCTTAACCTGATAGTCGAGTAAGCTCTTAACGCCCGTGACGGGAGCCGATTTATTGACAAAATACAGAAACTCAGCCGTCATATAACCCGTATCGGCCTCAAGCCGCTTGGTCATGTTTTCTAGTAGTGATACGAAGCCTTGAAGCGATAACTGCTGGCAGTCTTCGTTTAACAAAGCAACGAAGCGTGACATATGCGTGCCCTTTTGGTGGTGGGGCAGGTTTACGGACATATTGAACGTACCAACGGTTGCTAGCTGGTGCTTATCTTTGTCAACAAAACTAAATGGGTGACGAATATCTTTTATACCGACTTTATTGATCGGCATATTTCTAGAATCCTGATGGTTTTGTACGTCTTCGATTGTCATATACGTCTGTGTTTAAATAGTTTGCGATGGATGAGGCTTTGTAGCATCACCGTGGTATGCGTTAAGGTATTGTTGAATTGATTGTTGTATACCGTCAGCATTGAGCCCTGCCTCTTGCAATAATTCTTCTCTTGAGCCGTGTTCGAGGTTGAGATCGGGCAGTCCAAGGTTGAAAATGGATACGGCGATGGCCTGTTGATTAATAAATTCATTGATGGCGCTTCCCGCTCCGCCTTTTATAACATTTTCTTCAACGGTGAAAATGATTTGATGGGAGGCTGCGATTTCTTTAATCATCGCTTCATCCAGTGGTTTCACAAAACGCATATTGATCACGGTGGCGTTGAATTTTTCCGCCGCTACCAGGGCAGGGCTAACGGTTGACCCAAATGCCAGGATGGCGATTTTGTTACCAGAGCGCACTTTTATAGCGCGGCCAATCTCTATGTTTTTAAATTCATCGCTAACGGCTACTCCTGGACCTTTCCCTCTAGGATAGCGAACAGCAGTCGGGCCAGCGTGGTTAATGCCGGTGGTTAGCATTTGGCGACATTCATTTTCATCCGCGGGTGCCATAATAACCATATTCGGTAGACAACGCAGATAGCTAAAATCATAGGAGCCAGCGTGAGTGGGTCCATCGGGACCAACAAGGCCAGCGCGGTCTATGGCAAATAATACGGGTAAGTTTTGCAACGCGACGTCGTGAATTAACTGGTCATATCCGCGCTGTAAAAAAGTCGAGTAGATAGCGACGACGGGTTTTAATCCTTCGCAAGCCATACCAGCGGCCAGGGTAACGGCGTGCTGTTCCGCAATACCTACGTCAAAGTAACGGTCGGGGTGTTGTTGTTCAAACTCAACCATGCCAGAACCCTCACGCATGGCGGGGGTAATGCCAACGACTTTATCATTCACTTTCGCAATATCGCATAGCCACTGGCCAAAGACCTCGGTATAGCTGGGTGCGCTAGCTAGTTTTTCGGGTAAATTGGCTTTGTTAGGGTCAAAGGTCGCGACGCCATGATAACCAACAGGATCGGCTTCAGCTGGTGAAAAACCCTTGCCTTTTTGGGTCACCACGTGGAGAAATTGTGGGCCCTGTAAGTCTTTTAAATTCGACAGGGTTTTAACCAGGGTCGGTAGGTCGTGGCCGTCTATTGGGCCGATGTAATTGAAGCCCATTTCTTCGAACAGGGTGCCAGGAATAACCATGCCTTTAACGTGTTCTTCCGTACGCCTCGCCAGTTCCCATACACTGGGCATGGAGGATAGGACTTTTTTGCTGCCCTGTTTAACTGTGGTGTAGAGCTTGCCAGATAAAATTCTGGCTAAATAGTTTTTCATCGCGCCGACATTGGGTGAAATGGACATATCATTGTCATTCAGTATCACCAATAAATTTGCGTCTAAAGCACCTGCGTGATTGAGCGCTTCAAATGCCATGCCGCCGGTAATTCCGCCGTCACCTATGATCGCGACGGTACGTTTTTTCTCGTTATTTATAGCGGCAGCGATGGCCATCCCGAGGGCAGCACTGATAGAGGTACTTGAGTGCCCAACGCCAAAGGCGTCGTACTCACTTTCAGCGCGGGTGACGAAAGGAGTAATTCCACCTTTTTGCCGAATAGTTGATATCCTGTCTTTTCGCCCGGTTAAAATTTTATGTGGGTAAGCCTGATGTCCAACGTCCCAAACCAGTTTGTCATTAGGCGTATCAAATACGTAATGCAGCGCGACGGTTAATTCCACTGTTCCAAGGCCAGCTGATAAATGGCCGCCTGATTTACTCACCGAGGCAATTAAAAAATCGCGCAACTCATCCGAAAGAGTAATGAGCTCGTCATCTGTTAGTGATCGTAAGTCGCCTGGCGAATCGATTTTATCGAGTAGCGGATGATTATCAGAAAGTGTCACGTAGCCTTTTAAATACGTTTAATTAAGGCTGCGTATTATCGTTTGCTAGCTAGCACTATGCAAGCCAATACTGAGCCTGTAACGAAGCGCACTTAGGTTTGACGAGATATGACGAATTTCACTATATCCCTTAGATAAACGGCGCGCTCATCGAGATGCGACAAACTGGAGGTGGCGTCAAAGTATAAGCTTTCTACTAATTGCTTAGAGGCCTTTAAACCTAATAGAGCTGGATAGGTTGATTTTAGCGCCAGTTTGTCTTTGCCCTGAGTCTTACCCAGTGCTTCAGTCGTAGAGGTTTCATCAAGAATATCATCTTGAACCTGAAACGCTAATCCAATGCACCCGGCGTAATGCTTTAACTGTTTATAGTGTTCATCGGTAGTGGGGTATTGTAAGCCTGCAACCAAGGTGACGCAGGTGCAAATAAGTGCACCGGTTTTATGCAGGTGCATATTTTCAATTTCGGCGATAGACACGGACTTACCTTCATTTGCTAAATCAAGGGCTTGCCCACCTACCATGCCCCTTGAACCGGCGGCTTGTGACAACAGCTGAATGCAGTTTACTTTTTGTTCCGCAGTACAGTCAGCTTTAGCCAGAATGTTGAATGCAAGCGTTAACAGCGCGTCGCCAGTCAATATGGCAGTGGCTTCGTCATACGCTTTATGACAGCTCGGTTTGCCGCGCCTAAGGTCATCGTCATCCATCGCGGGTAAATCATCGTGGATCAAAGAATAAGCGTGAATGAGCTCTATAGAGCAGGCGATGCTGTCGAGTAGGGAAGGTGATAAATTAAATAAATGCCCAGTCGCGTATACCAACATCGCTCTGATACGTTTGCCGCCATTTAACGTGGAGTAGCGCATTGCCTGGTGTAAGCGCTTAGGTTCAATGTTGTCAGTTGGCAGGTGTGTTTCTAAAGCGTGCTCGATTTGAATGAGTTTAACGCGCTGAAATTCTTTAAACGAGGTCATCAAAAGGCTTGGTTAAAAATTTCTCTATTCAAAATCAACGGGTTTAGCATCGGTCGATTTTTTTAGCAGGATTTCTATTTTTTGTTCGGCCTCATTAAGGGATTTCTGACACGACTGAACCAGCTTGATACCCTCTTCAAACTCTTCCAGTGAAGCTTCCAGACTTAAGCCGCCATTTTCCATTCGGTCGATTAAGCTTTCCAATGATTGCAGAGAGGATTCTAAATCTAGTTTTTTTACCTTAGCCATATCGTATTCGTGTTAGTTGTTTAAGAAGAAATAGGTTGTCGAATTGCCTTATTTTAACAGGGTCATAATGATGTTTATTATACGTCTTTCAAAGATAAATAATGTTGACATGTCTAAAAAGCTAACGTATCTTGATGATTAACTTTAGACTTAGTCTAAGTGTGGAGTTAACATCAATCAACATAGAGGAATTATTATGTCACTTAAAGGTTCTAAAACTGAAGAAAATTTAAAAGAGGCGTTTGCCGGTGAGTCACAGGCCAATCGTCGTTACTTATATTTCGCCAACAAAGCAGATATCGAAGGGTACAACGACGTATCAACCGTGTTCCGCTCAACTGCTGAAGGCGAAACGGGTCATGCGCACGGCCACCTTGAGTATTTAGAAGAAGTGGGTGACCCAGCAACAGGATTACCAATTGGCGACACAGAAGCTAATTTGAAAGCCTCCATTGCCGGTGAAACACATGAGTACACCGATATGTACCCAGGTATGGCTAAAACAGCGCGTGATGAAGGTCACGACGAAATTGCTGACTGGTTCGAAACACTGGCAAAAGCAGAGCGTTCACACGCTAATCGTTTCCAAAAAGCGTTGGATACTTTAAACGCCTGATAGCACTAGCTAATAGAGGAGGGTATGCGAATACCCTCCTTTTTTTGTCGTAAAATATAAGATTATTAAGATAGTTTTTGCTTGTTCAAGCAAACTTTATTGGAGTAGAAGATGAGAGAAGGCAGTTTAGAGGCCCCAACGCGCCATCCTATTGATTGGAAAAACCCTGAGTTTTATAACGAGTCATCATTATTTGATGAGTTGGAGCGAGTATTTGATATCTGTCATGGTTGCCGTCGCTGTTTTAATTTATGTAACTCATTCCCTTTGTTATTTGATGCCATTGATGAATCAGAGAGCATGGAACTGGATACGGTTGATAAGAAGGTTTATTGGGACGTAGTTGATAACTGTTATCTCTGCGATATGTGTTTTATGAGCAAGTGCCCTTACGTACCGCCGCATGAATGGGACCTAGATTTCCCGCATTTGATGCTGCGTGCTAAAGCGGTTAAGTATAAAAAAGATGATGTAAAACAACGTGATAAGTTAATTACTTCGACGGATAAAATTGGTAAATTGGCGTCCATTCCCATTCTTGTCAATGTCGTCAATGCGGCCAATAACAATGGTGTCGTCAGAGGGTTATTAGATAGCACTTTAGGAATCCACCCGCAGGCCATTATTCCGGATTATCACAGTGAGACGGCCAGAAAACAATTCAATCAGCAAGATCATGCGCATGGTTCTGTTACTGCGTGTGAGCAAACAAGCGGTAAAGTGGCTATTTTTACCACCTGCTACGGTAACTACAATCGACCAGATTTGGTAAATGATTTAGTGGCTGTGTTAGAACATAACAAAATCGCCGTCAGCATGATCAAGCAAGAAAGCTGCTGTGGTATGCCTAAACTCGAGCTGGGTGATTTGGAAGAAGTTGAACGCCTTAAAAATAACAATATCCCGCAACTGGTAAAAATGGTCGATGAAGGTTGGGATATCGTTGCCCCTGTTCCATCGTGCGTCTTGATGTTTAAACAGGAGCTGCCTTTGATGTTTCCTGATGATGCCGATGTGGCGAAGGTGCGTGATGCGATGTTTGATCCATTTGAATACCTGATGTTAAGACATAAGGGCGGCCTTCTGGACACGCAGTTTAAAGATGAATTGGGTACTATTTCCTATCAAGTCGCCTGTCATTTGCGGGTGCAAAATATGGGTTTGAAAACTAAGGAGTTATTAGAACTTATTCCCAATACATCGGTTAGCGCAATTGAGCGTTGTTCGGGTCACGATGGAACGTACGCAATTAAGAGCGAATTCCATGATACCGCGGTTAAGATTGCCAAGCCGGTGGTAAAGCGTGTGGAGAAAGCTCAGGCCGACGTGTTTTCTAGTGATTGCCCGATGGCGGCTGACCACATCGCCAGCGGTTTAAAAGACGAAACGAGTGTTAAAAACCCAATGAGCCTGCTAAGACAAGCTTATGGAATATAGTTGAATTAAGTGAGGTGTGCGTCTGGGTTACGCCACTTCAATGAAAGTTATCCTCTGTGAGGAACTAAACGAATTAAAGGTTTAAAAATGAAAAAATTAATAAAATCCGAATTGTATAGTCTTGAGGAATACTCAAGTCTTCGCGGCGAATTTAGAAAAAAAATTCGAGCACATAAAGAAAATAGAATCGTCAGAGTTGGTGATAATGTCAGCCTGCATTTTGAAGACTACCAAACCATGCTGTATCAGGTACAGGAAATGTTGCGAGCTGAAAAAGTATTTGAGTCAGCCGGCATCATGGAAGAAATTGATACCTACAACCCATTAATACCGGATGGCAGAAACTGGAAAGCGACGATGATGATCCAGTTCGACGAAGTGGAAGATCGTAAAGATGCTTTGGCTAAGATGATAGGCATTGAACGCGCCACCTGGGTTCAAGTAGAGGGTTTTGATAAAGTGTTCCCGATAGCAAATGAAGACCTGGAACGTGAAACGGAAGAAAAAACTTCATCGGTTCATTTTTTACGCTTTGAATTAACAGATGATATGGCAAATGCCGCAAAAGCAGGTGCAAGTATTGCCGCTGGTGTCGATCACGCCTCCTATCAACAGACAGTGAAGGTCGCTGACAATATAAGAAAATCGTTGGCGGAGGATCTGGACTAACGATTTATTCGCTAGGGTTGCCGGCCTGTACTAATACTCGCGACGTTGAGTAAGCTAGACAAAGGTTTTGGAGTATCCAAGTGATACCCCTGCGCGTAATCGACGCCGATTTCTAGTAATTTATTTAGAATATCGGCGTTTTCCACAAATTCGGCGATAGTTTCTTTGCCCATAATATGGGCGATTTCATTGATTGATTTGATCATCGCGAAGTCTAGTTCATCATCCAGCATATTTTTTACGAACTGACCGTCTATTTTTAAAATATCAGCGGGTAGTTTTTTTAAATATTCGTAGGAAGAAAGCCCGGTACCAAAATCATCCAAAGCAACCAGGCAGCCTAACTCTCGCAGTTTATTAAGGAATTCAAGACCAAATTCGGGGTTAGTGATGGCGGCTGTTTCTGTTACTTCAAAGCAAATTTTATGCGGCGCTATGCCGGAAGTTTCAATAGCCTCTTTGATGATGTCAAAACTGAACTCATGCCCGATGGTTTGCCCTGAAAGGTTAATGCTGAACCAGTTAAACTTATCCTGAACGGTAGCCATGGCGGTGATAGCGTGCTGTATTACCCAGTGATCAATTTTATAAATCAATTTATAACGTTCGGCGGCCGGTAAAAATACATTCGGTGGGATGATATTACCCGCATCGTCCAACATACGGATCAGCACTTCATAATTACATAGACCACAACCTTTGTTCTTTGTGGCGTGTTCAACGTGACAAATTTTTTGAATATAACAAACTAATCTATCCGTATTCAGAGCGTTTTGAATTTGGCTAATAATATTGTTTTGTTGTAAGCGTAACAGCACGGCCTGATCGGCGGAGGTATGAAAATGGATGCGATTACGGCCTTCTTCCTTGGCGAGGTAGCATGAGGTATCGGCGAGTTTTAGTGCTTCTTCATACGTCATTACCGTTTCGTCTAATACGATAATGCCGATGCTAACGCCTAAGTCGTAGACCTTATCTTCCCATTCAAAATCAAATTTATCGACGTAACGTCTAATTTTTTCAGCGATTTTTTGCGCGGTGTCAGGCGGGCAGTTTTTAAGTAAAATACAAAACTCGTCGCCACCAACACGCGCCAATACGTCGGATGAGCGAAGGTGTTTCATTAATAGTTCGCTTATTTGTATCAGGGCAACGTCGCCCGCACCGTGGCCACAACTGTCGTTGATTATTTTGAAACGATCTAAATCCATGTACAGCAGCGCATGAAATTCACTTTTTTGTTTTATTTTCTCAATGCTATTGCGTAATTCATCATCAAAACCGCGCCGATTCATCAACTTTGTCAATGGGTCGTGGGTGGCCTCAAAACTTAATTTTTGCGTCAGTTTTACCTTTTCGGTGATGTCTTTAAAATACCAGACCCTACCCTGAATTGAGTTTTCATGAATTAACGGAAACGAGCTCATATCTAGAATGCTACCGTTAAGCAAATAGATGAGGGCGGTAGATTTAGTGTCAGCCGTTGGTTTTAGCGAAACGATAAGCTGGCTTATTTCTTTTACATTACTTATATTTACGGAACCTGATTTGAGTATTTCGAGAGTACGAAGGCCTTTTTTACTCGCCAGCTTCTTATCAATTTTAAAGGTGTCAATAAAGGTTTTATTAAGTGTAATAACGTCTCTGTCGACGCTTTCAACAAGCATGCCATCATCGGTTGCTTCCATAATGGCGTGTTGTATATCCAGCGATGATTGCAGCGCCTTGGTAGAATTAACTTTTTCTGTTATGTCCTTAAAATACCAAACTCGTCCATGTACAGCATCTTTATAGAATAAGGGAAAGGCCGCCAAATCTAAAATTTTGCCATCGTTTAAATAAATATACAGACTGGCTTTATTCGTTGTGTTGGCTGCAAGTTTAGTAACCATTTCTCCTATTTCAGCAGAATTTTTGACTACGGGTAAAGCCGCTTTGACTAGTCTTAAGGTACTATGCTGAATATCAGATAAGTGTGATGAGGGGATACTAAAATAATCAAAAAAGTTTTGGTTGATGGTGATCACTTTTCTATTAACGTCCTCAACCACAATACCATCGTCAGAGGTTTCCATAATTGCCTGTTGAATCTCTAGTGAGGTTTCGAGAGCATTAAGAGTTTCTGTTTCTTCTGTGGTGTCTTTGCAGGCGAGGAGATAGTGTTTTTTACCTAGAAACCGAATCAGACTACCGGTATTTTCAATAAAAACCAGTTTTCCATCGCCGCGCTTTTTAGGGGCTGAAACTACAGCTTTTCCGGTACTTAAAATAGTATCAAAAAAGTTATCGTATTTAATAAGATCTTTTTTTGAAAAATACTGTCTAGATGTCGTGTTGATAACTTCATCTAGGCTTCGTTCATTCAGCTGCAAATACTTTTCATTGGCAAAGACGATACGCCTGTCCATATTGTAAATAACCTGCGCCATCGGACTGTTATCAATAACCTCCGTCGTGGACGCCATGTTATTTAACATACTAGTGATGTCCAATAGAGTCTCAAGTTGTGGCTGAATAAGCCGAGTAATTTTTGCTAAAAGTTCTTTTTCAGCATGACTCCATTGGTGTTCGTGTTCACAATGATGAAGGCCGAGAGCCCAGTGCTCATTGCGAGGGGTTTTGATTTCAATTTTACAAGCAAGTTGAGCCTTGATGTTAAATTTCAAATAAGATTTTTGCAGTTCGCTTTCGCTAGCACTAATGTCAAAAACGACGGGGTTGTTCGTTTGACTTGTTGCTTTGCATATTTGTTGCAGAATAGGATGGGCTTGTTGATAATTCTTTAGTTGGCTAACACCCGGGTAGTTATCTGTGTGAGTTTCTAAGGGGATAATGTATTTATCAGCCTCTGGGTCGCAAGGGTAAAGCAACCAGCAGCGGTCTGCATGGTACGCATCTCTGACTAACTCGAGTATGTACTTTAGTCGGTGGTACTCGGTACTCGGAAATCGGCAAGCCAAGTGCGGTATTTATTTTAGTTAACAAATTTTTGTTTTCCATAAGCTTGTTTTTTTTTAATAAACCCCTATTACGCAGAACCAAAATTATTCGTAATGGTTGTCTAATACTAGTATGCTTTTACAATTTTACAAGTTTACAAACTATTTTAGTTTCGCTTCATCGGTTGTAGCTCTGGCGTTTAATCGTTAGAATTCAGTAACGCATGATTCTCTATAATCCCCCCATACAAAATAAAAAAATACTGCTATGACTAACCAATACGATGCCTCTGATATCGAGGTATTAACGGGCCTTGATCCAGTTAAAAAAAGACCCGGCATGTACACCGATACTGTTCGTCCTAATCATCTGGTTCAAGAAGTGCTGGACAATAGTGTTGATGAAGCCATTGCAGGGTTTGCCAGGCAGATAGACGTGACCGTTTTGAAAGACGGCTCGGTGAAGGTTGAAGATGATGGTCGCGGTATGCCGGTTGATATTCATCCTGAACACGGGGTTCCGGGTATCGAGCTGATTCTTTCTCGGCTACACGCTGGTGGTAAATTTTCTAATAAAAATTATCAGTTTTCAGGCGGCTTGCACGGGGTTGGAATTTCTGTCGTTAACGCCTTGTCGAGCCGTTTAGACGTAGAAGTTAAACGTGCGGGTATGCGCTGGCATATCGCGTTTGAAAATGGCGATAAAGTCACCGAACTCCACGATATAGGCACGGTGGGTCAAAAAAACACGGGCACCTTGGTGCACTTTAAACCTAACCCTGTGTACTTTGATACGGCGACCATCTCCCTGCCAAAGTTAAAACACGTGTTAAGGGCCAAGGCGGTGCTTTGCCCTGGGTTGCGTATTAGTCTGAATGATGAGATTAATGCAGAGCAACAAGAATGGTTTTACGAGAATGGCTTAACCGACTACTTACTCGGTCAGCTAGAGCATCTAAGCCTATTACCTGCTGAAGGCTTTATCTCAGGAGCGACTAGTGAGCGTGAATCGGTCGAATGGGCAGTAGCCTGGTCCACCGATACCGGTGAAGGTATCACCGAGAGTTACGTCAATCTGGTGCCTACGGCCCAGGGCGGCACACACGTTAATGGTTTAAGAACCGGCTTAACCGAGGCAGTACGAGAGTTTTGCGAGTTCCAGTCCTTATTACCTAAAGGCGTTAAAATTACCCCAGATGACGTTTGGGAGCGCTGCCATTATGTGCTATCAATCAAGTTAGAAGACCCACAGTTTTCAGGCCAGACCAAAGAGAGGCTAACGTCTAGAGAGTGCGCGGCATTTGTTTCTGGCGTATCCAAAGACAGTTTTAGTCTTTGGTTGAATCAACACCCAGCGGTGGGTGAGGAGATCGCCCAAATTGCCATTCAACGCGCGCTGAACAGACAGCGGGCGGGTAAAAAGGTGGTGCGTAAAGAAGTGACTTCAGGCCCCGCCTTACCGGGTAAATTAGCCGATTGTTCTTCGCAAGATTCCGACCGTAGCGAGCTGTTTTTAGTGGAAGGGGATTCGGCGGGTGGTTCAGCGAAACAAGCGAGAGATCGAGAGTTTCAGGCGATTATGCCGTTACGCGGCAAAATTTTAAATACCTGGGAAGTGGATGCGGTTGATGTGCTGGCCTCGCAAGAGGTGCACCATATTTCGGTCGCCATCGGCGTTGAACCCGGTTCACCCGACTTAAAGTCCTTACGCTATAGCAAAATTTGCATTTTAGCCGACGCCGATTCTGACGGTTTGCACATTGCCACCTTGTTGTGCGCGCTGTTTGTACGTCACTTTGCCCCACTGGTTAATGCGGGGCACGTGTACGTTGCGATGCCGCCTTTATATCGAATAGACGTGGGAAAACAGGTGTTTTATGCCTTAGACGACGCTGAAAAAGAGGGTGTGTTAGATCGTATAGCCGCCGAAAAACTGAAAGGAAAAATTAACGTTCAGCGATTTAAAGGCCTGGGTGAAATGAATCCGGCTCAGTTAAGGGTGACGACTCTGGATCCGGATACGCGTCGGCTAGTTCGATTAAGTATGAAGCCGGGTGATAACACGCACGAAAAAATGGATATGTTATTGGCTAAAAAACGCGCCTCGGATCGTAAGGTCTGGCTGGAAGAAAGCGGTAATTTAGCCGATATTTAGATAGCTCATAGAGAAACAATATGACCACAACACAATTTGAAAATATCGAAACGATCGCCTTACAGGATTTTACCGAAAAGGCTTATCTGGATTATTCGATGTACGTTATTCTTGATCGCGCCTTGCCGCATATCGCCGACGGTCTAAAACCCGTACAGCGACGCATCGTATATGCGATGTCTGAACTGGGCTTATCGAATCAGGCTAAATTTAAAAAATCTGCCAGAACGGTCGGTGACGTACTGGGTAAGTTCCACCCGCACGGCGATAGCGCTTGTTATGAGGCGATGGTGCATATGGCGCAACCGTTTGCCTATCGTTATCCCTTAGTAGACGGACAGGGTAACTGGGGCTCAGCGGACGATCCAAAATCGTTTGCCGCGATGCGTTATACCGAATCACGGCTTACGCCATACGCCGACAGTTTACTCAGCGAGTTAGCGCAGGGTACGGTTGAATGGAAGGATAACTTCGATGGCACCTTGCAAGAACCGGTGTTACTGCCAGCGCGTTTACCGAATTTATTACTGAACGGAGTGACCGGTATAGCCGTCGGCATGTCGACCGATATTCCGCCGCATAACCTGAATGAAGTCGCGAGCGCCTGCATCCGTCTGTTAGACGAACCGAACGCCGATATTGCTACTTTGATGGAACATATTAAAGGCCCCGATTTTCCAACCGAAGCTGAAATAATAACCTCGGGTGAAGATATTCGCGCTTTATATGAAAAAGGTATGGGTAGCTTACGTGCGCGTGCCCGCTACGAAATGGAACAAGGGCAAATCATCGTCACTGCCTTGCCATATCAAGTGTCTGGCGCGAAGGTGTTGGAACAAATTGCAGCGCAAATGCAGGCGAAAAAACTGCCTATAGTGGAAGATTTACGCGATGAATCCGACCACGAAAACCCAACGCGGCTGGTGATCGTTCCGCGCTCAAACCGCGTCGATGTAGAACAGTTAATGTCACATCTTTTTGCCACGACTGATCTTGAGCGAACCTATCGGGTGAACTTTAATGTGATCGGCTTATCGGGCAAACCACAGGTTAAAAATCTAAAAACGCTCTTGAGCGAGTGGCTCACTTACCGAATTGCCACGGTTACCAGACGTTTAGAGTACCGTTTAGAAAAGGTAAACGAGCGCCTGCATATTTTGGATGGCCTGTTGATAGCTTATCTCAATATAGACGAAGTTATTGCGATTATCAGGCAGGAAGATAAACCAAAACAGGCGTTGATGGCGCGCTTTAATATCAGTGAAATTCAAGCAAATTCGATTTTAGAAATCAAATTGCGTCAGTTAGCGAAACTTGAAGAAATTAAAATTCGCGCCGAACAAGATGAGTTAGCTAAAGAGCGCGACGGACTGGAAAAGCTGCTCAACTCCAAACAACGTCTACGTACGTTGGTGAAAAATGAAATTCAAGCGGATGCCGAACTGTACGGTGACGCAAGGCGTGCGCCGATTGTCAGCCGTGATTCTGCACAGGCGCTCGATGAGGGCGCATTAATCCCAAACGAGTCCATGACCATCGTTATTTCAGAAAAGGGTTGGGTACGCGCTGCAAAAGGGCACGACATTGATCCCATGAGCCTGACGTTTCGTTCGGGAGATCATTATTTGGCTTCTGCAAAGGGGCGTAGCAATAGCCTGGTTTATTTTATCGACTCCAGCGGGCGAGTTTATAACCTGCCAGTACATGGATTGCCGTCGGCTCGAGGCCAGGGCGAGCCGTTAACCGGTAATTTGAAGCCACCAGTCGGCGCTATGTTTGTTGATGTGTTAACCGGTACAGATGAAAAAGTGATGCTAAGCTCTAGCGCTGGTTATGGTTTTGTTACGCAAATGAATGAATTACAAACCAAGAATAAAGCGGGTAAGGCATTATTATCCCTGCCACAGGGTGCGAGCGTTTTATCGGCTGCTTTGTTTGCCGCTGACGAAGCGATGGTCGCACTGGTGACAAAACAGGGCCGTTTGTTAATTTTTCCGGTCGCGGAGGTTCCTGAGCTTGCCCGTGGTAAAGGTAATAAACTGATCCAGATCCCAACTAAAGATTTGAAATCGGGTGACGACGGGGTACTTGGATTTTGTGTGGTCGATGAGCAGCAATCAATTCGTATCAACGCGGGTAAGCGACATATTAATTTGAAATTATCGGACCTTGAGGCGTATCGAGGTAAGCGCGCACAACGCGGTACTAAATTACCACGAGGATTCCAAAACCCTGATGGAATTGAGTTGATTTGCTAAAAAAAGCCCTCATTTATAGCGGTATCGTTTAATCACATAACGGCATCAATGTATGAAAAGAGTTTTTTTATTTTTAGTTACTAATCTGGCGATTGTTTTTGTACTGGGCATTACCCTACGCCTATTGGGTGTGGATAGCTTGCTGAGCGACAATGGCAGTGATTTAAATATCAATTCGTTGTCTATTTTTGCACTCGTTTTCGGCATGGGTGGTTCTTTTATTTCGTTAATGATCTCTAAGTGGTCGGCTAAACGTATGTCGGGTGCCAGAGTGATAGAGCAGGCCAGTAACGACACTGAACGCTGGCTGCTTCAAGTGGTGGCTAGACAGGCCGATATGGCGAATATTGGCATGCCTGAAGTGGCGATATTCCCCGCTGCGCAACCGAATGCCTTTGCCACAGGGATGAACAAAAATAATGCCTTGGTCGCAGTGAGTGAAGGTTTGCTTCGCCATATGAATAAAGATGAGATTGAAGCCGTGTTGGCGCATGAAATAAGCCACGTTGCCAATGGCGATATGGTGACCCTGGCGCTGATTCAGGGGGTCGTGAATACCTTTGTTATTTTCTTCGCGCGCATTATCGGCCATACCATTGACCGAGTGGTGTTTAAAAATCAACGCGGTCATGGAATCGCTTATTTTGTTAGCTCAATAGCCGCTGAGTTAGTACTGGGCGTATTGGCGAGTATTATTGTTATGTGGTTCTCAAGACAACGTGAGTTTAGGGCCGACAGTGGTTCAGCAAGCCTAGTAGGGAAAGATAAAATGATCGCCGCGCTTCGAAAATTACAACAGGCTTCAAATCCAAACGTGGAACTGGATGATCGCTTAACCGCGTTCGCTATCGCTGGGAAACGTACGGGTTTTTCGCGTTTATTTATGTCCCATCCGCCTTTACATGAAAGGATTGAAGCCTTACAGCGGTTATAAAAAAATCAGCTGAATATAGCCAGGTTTTAAAACATAGCGAAATTTTTTGTTTACCCAGCTACTACTGGAATACCAGCGATTTTAGATTTCCATTTAGCGGGGCCGGTTTGGTGTACGGATTCGCCTTTTGAATCAACCGCCACCGTAACAGGCATATCTTCGACATAGAATTCCCGAATGGCTTCCATACCCATATCTTCAAATGCCACTAGTTTAGATTTTTTAATGGCTTTTGATACCAGGTATGCTGCACCGCCGACGGCCATTAAATAGGTGGCCTTATGCTTTTTGATCGCTTCAATTGCTGCTGGGCCACGTTCGGCCTTACCAATCATACCCATTAGCCCTGTTTTTTCTAGCATCATGTCGGTGTATTTATCCATACGCGTTGCAGTAGTTGGACCTGCTGGGCCGACTACTTCTTCTCTAACAGGGTCAACCGGGCCGACGTAATAGATAAATTTATGTTTAAAGTCGACGCCATCGGGTAAGGCTTCGCCTCTTGCGAACATATCGGCGATACGTTTATGCGCTGCATCACGCCCGGTTAACATATGGCCGGTCAATAATAAGCGGTCACCTGGTAGCCAGCTTTGCGCTTCTTCGTCTGTAATATTATCTAGATTAACGTGTTTGGTTTGCGCGTCGGGGGCCCAGGCGATATCGGGCCAATCGTCGAGTTTTGGTGGTTCGATGTAAGAGGGACCGCTGCCGTCAAGCACAAAATGTGCATGGCGCGTTGCCGCGCAATTTGGAATCATCGCAACGGGCAGAGATGCCGCGTGTGTCGGCATATGGTTGATCTTGACGTCTAGCACGGTTGTCAGTCCACCTAAACCTTGAGCGCCGATGCCGAGTGCATTTACTTTTTCAAATAATTCCAGACGAATTTCTTCGGCGCGGTCATTCGGGCCGCGCTTAATAAGTTCTTGAATATCGATGTGTTGCATAAGCGACTCTTTTGCAAGAATCATTGCTTTTTCAGCCGTTCCACCAACGCCAATACCCAGAATTCCCGGAGGGCACCAACCAGCGCCCATGGTGGGAACCGTTTTAAGCACCCAGTCCACCAGGCTGTCGTTTGGGTTGAGCATAACAAATTTGGATTTATTCTCGGAGCCACCCCCTTTAGCAGCCACGTGTACGCTGACGGTGTTGCCGGGAACGATTTTCATATGCACCACGGCAGGGGTGTTGTCTCCGGTGTTTTTACGTGCGCCAAGTGGGTCAGCTACTATGGAAGCTCGTAACACATTGTCTGGGTGTTTGTAGGCCCGCCTGACGCCTTCATTACACATATCTTCCAGACTCATCGTTGCTTGCCACTGAATATCCATGCCGACTTCGATAAACACGTTGGCGATACCGGTGTCCTGACAGATAGGTCGGTGGTCCATCGCACACATGCGGGAATTAAGAAGGATTTGTGCCATAGCGTCTTTCGCCGCAGGAGATTGTTCCAGCTCATACGCTTTGCCGAGCGCCTGAATGTAATCTTTAGGGTGATAGTAGGAAATATACTGGAAAGCTGCGGATACGCTTTCGATAAAATCGTCTTGTTTGATAAGGGTCATGTAGGAATCTGTTAAGTATTACGTGTTGGGTGATTGTATCAAATAGAGTGCTTTATTTTTCTTTCTAAAGAGCTTAAATCAGCTAAATTTGGGAAAAACTGTGCTTCAAACTCGTCTGCAGGCATCGGTTTTCCGTATAAATAGCCCTGTACGTAATCGCAATGAAGGCTCTCTAGTAATTGACTTTGTTCTTGTGTTTCTACACCCTCTGCGATCACTTCAACACCCATACTGTGCGCTAAAATGATAATCGTTCTGATGATATCGGCGTCTACTTTATCAACCAGGCTGTTGCTGACGAAAGAGCGGTCAATTTTTAATAGATTAATCGGGAAGCGTTTCAAATAACTTAATGATGAATACCCGGTACCAAAATCATCGATAGCCAGTTTCATCCCTAAGGCTTTAAAGACTTCGAGTTTTTCGATAACCAGTTCTTCGTTATTCATCACCGAGCTTTCGGTAATTTCAAGCTCCAATAAATGGCTGGGAATCTGGGATTCCTTTACGACGTTAGAAATCGTCTCGACAATGCCCTGATCTTCTAATTGATATGCTGATAAATTAACCGCCATGCGGACGGGTTTAATACCACGATCAAGCCATTCTTTTAAACGGCTACAGGCTGTCGATAAGACCCATTTGCCAAGCACGTGAATTTGTCCAGTTTCCTCGGAAAGTCCAATAAAGCTGTCGGGGGGCACTAGACCTTTTTCTGGGTGTTGCCAGCGTACTAGCGCTTCCATACCCACTAATTCACCAGTGGCTAAACTCAGTTGGGGCTGATAGAAAACTTTAAGTTCGTTACGTTCAATAGCATTTCTAAGGTCATTTTCTAAACTGAATCGTTGGTTGGTTTTGTCTTCCATCGAGCGGTCGTAAAAGACGTAAGGTGCTTTAGTATCTTTTGATTGATACATGGCCATATCAGCATTTTTGATAAGGTCACTGGTATTAGTACCATTGGAAGGGGATACGCTAATTCCGATACTCGCATCAACGTGCATCTCTCTACCGAGAAAAACGAAAGGGCGCGAAATATTGGTTTGAATTTTTTGTGCGAGCTTTTCAATAATATCAAACGATTTTAAATTTGTTAGCGCAATCACAAACTCGTCGCCACCAAAACGTGAAATGATGTCTTCCTGTCTAATGCTTCGTGTTAGGCGTTCGGCTACAATCTTAAGCAATAAGTCCCCGGCCTCGTGGCCGTATGCATCATTCACCAGTTTAAATCGATTGATGTCTAAAAACATAACGGCCATCATGTTTTCATTTTGTTGATGCGCATCTAGAGCTGCGGTTGCTTTTTCAGCAAACATGGTCCTATTCATTAAGCCGGTTAACGGGTCTTTATGAGCGAGATAGCTTATTTGGTCTTCTGCTTGTTTAACAGATAATAAGCGCTGGATTCGCAGATGGAATAAAGGGAAGTTAAGTGGTTTTGACAGGTAATCACTGGCGCCGGCTTGAAAAGCTCTATTAATGGATGCTTCGTTGTCTAAAGCGGTGAGAATGATGATCGGAATGTCTGTGCTTCCGATTTGTTGAGTAATTTTTTTACACGTCTCAAACCCATTAATGCCCCGCATGGCACCGTCCAGGATAATTAAATCAGGCTTAGTGCGCTCACAATACATCAGAGCTTGTTCGCCGTTATTGGCTTCATCGACTATGTAGCCCTGTTTTTCCAGGGTTCTTTTTATGGTTTGTCGAGCAGCACGATCATCATCAACGATTAAGATTTTACTTTGATCCTGATGGCTGGCTGGAACGTTACGGTTTGGATTTTCTTCGGGGTTTGTTTTTAACGTAATGGCCTTCATCGCGCGTTCGGTTTCAAACAATACCGATTCGTGAAGTAGTGTTAATGAAGTGGTGTCTTTATCGTTGCACGCTTGTTCCAACGCTTGGCAAGCGTTGCTTAACTGAAGTGCTCCAATATTAGCCGCAGAACTTTTTATAGTATGTGCTGCAGCGCCAAGCTGCAGCAGGTCATTATTTTTAAGCCCGGCTGTAAACTGATTTAAATAATCAGGCATATCCTCGATAAACAAAGATAAGACTGTCATAGTATCAGCGCCCAAATTGTCGACTAAATAGGCGTAAACACTTTCGTCCAACGCGTTATTATCCTCAGACGGAGAAGGCCCTTCAGCATTGACGATGATTATATTTTCTTCGTCTGGGTCAAGCCAGCGATTCAGTAAATCGGCCAGAGACCATAATTTAAGTGGTTTTGACATGAAATCATCCATGCCGACGGCTAAGCATTTTTCGCGATCGCCGTTTTGCTTATTGGCCGTCATAGCAACAATCGTGGTACGCAACCCTTGTTTTTCCAACTGACGTAATTTGTAAGTGGCTTCGTAGCCGTCCATCTCAGGCATTTGA
>JASJGO010000145.1:0-3771 GCA_033791505.1 Cycloclasticus sp. | reverse complement strand
TAACAAAGTTAAGGCAGGGGATTTTGAGCGCATCAAGCCTTTCGACAAAACGGCACTAAACACGCTAACCTGACTCGTTAACAAACCTGCTACAGCGTATTCGTTGCTCACAGTTAATGGATGTGTTTTGATTCGAGACACTTGCAGTAGCTACTGTTTTATTTTCATACGTTTCTGATTATCCAAGCCGTTAAAGCTTTATCGATATTTCTATAAGCATTTGATTTATAATATTTTAATCAAAAAAACTTTTATTTGGCACAAATAATGCTCCTTTGTTTAGTTATCAAAACCCAGATAATTAAATAGCACCTCGAGGAGAATATTTATGGCTACCGTAATGAAAGAAGGATTAGGTTTACCAATAGAAAAAACACTCGCTTATAAACTGCAACAAAAAGACGAGTTATATAAATCCTCCGGGCATTATTGGGGTGTTAAAGAACTGACGCTGAAAAACCAGGATCCCATCAAGTTCGAACAATTTTTTTCGCGCCTTCAATCAGCTGTTTTTGCCGCACGTGAAAAAGCCAGATACGTCGCAGCCAGCCCAGGTGGACGTGAAATGGGTGAATCGGTTTGGGCCTTAACGACTGCCGAAGGAGACACCTTGGCCATGTCTTTAGGATTCATTTCTCATTGCGCAGCGTTCCCCGTGTCGGTTAAACACATGATCGACAATGACTTTGAAGAAAACCCCGGCATCAATGACGGTGATGTATTTGGTACAGACGACCCATTAACATCAGGTGCGCCACATCCTGGCGATACCTACACCTTAGTCCCTATCGCCGTTGAAGGCGAAGTCATCGGCTGGGGTTGTGCCGTTAATCATATTATGGAAGCGGGCGCACCACAGGCAGGCAGTTGGCCGGTCTTTACCGTTGATACGTTTATGGATGGTTTTGTTTTCCCTCCGATGAAGACGGGTGAAAACCTAAGACAGGCTAAATGGTGGGACAACCTCTGGATGCGCCGTACACGCGCCGGTGTGATGAACGTACTCGACGATAAAATGCGTTTAGCCGGCTGTTCGATGATACATCGCTCTATTCACGAAATTGCTACTGAATATGGCGTTGAATATTACAAGCAAGCCTGCAAAGAAATTATCGAAGAAAGTCGCTTAATGATTCTCGACAATATGCGCTCTATGCTCATTCCTGGTCGCTATGAAGGCAGCAGTTTCAGAATATCCATGCTCAAAGGCCAGCAACAAATTTGGAAGCACGCAGATAAGAACGAAATGGTGCACGTTCACGGCGTTTTCAGCATCGATGAAAAAGGCGGCATCGTTTGGGATACGGAAGGCTCATCTCGTTGGGGTTATCATGGTTTTAATGGTTACCCTGGTGGTTCTGATGTTGGTCTGTTTTTAGGTATTACAACAACGTTTGCGCATAGCTGTAAAGCCAGTGCTGGCGTGAATATGAATGTCACCAGTATTTACCATAAAGGCAGTATTTATAATCCAGATACTGAATTTGCATCCTGCGCCAATATTTGGGCTCAATCTATGCAAATGCAGTGTATTTCATCCAGCGCTATCCACAGAAACTTCTTTATGCGTGGCTACTTAGAAGAGGCTTTTGCACCCGAAGACTCATGGGATGGCGTCCAGGGCAGCGGCGTCTTAGAGGACGGCACACCCTACGGTTTTACCAATTTCGAATGGGTGGGCGGTGGAGCAATGGGTGCGTACCCGTTTAAAGATGGAACACCGTGTACATGGGCACAGCACACCCAGTTGTGTAATGTGGGTAACTCTGAAGAATTCGAATATTTGATTCCACCTTTCCATCACCTGGGTAGAAAGTTAGAACCCGGTTATTGCGGGCACGGTAAATATCGTGGTGGCGTTGGTCAAAGCTCAGTGCACTGGATGCAAGAAACAGGTCAACGCTTGGGTGTTACTCGAGGTGGCTCTGCAACATCGATGACTACTTTCTTATCCTCGGGTATGAATGGAGGTTATCCAGCACCGGGTGTAGTAACAGTCACCGCCCTGGATAATAATTTAGCGGAAATTTTTGCCAACGGAGGTGACACACCAACAACCGCTGGTGAGGTCCTTGAATACGCTAAAGAGGGCAAATTAACCGGCAATATCACCGCCTGGAACTACGATCCACCTGAACAATCTATGGGTGATAACGATATTTGGGCTAATGCCGCCGGGGCATCTGGTGGTTGGGGTGATCCATTAGAGCGCGAAGTCAGTTCTGTCGTAGAAGATATTCGCATCGGTCAACTGCCAGCAGACTTTGCAAAAACCATGTACGGGGTTGTAGCCAGCATGAATGAATTCGGCCAGGTGTCATTAGACGAAGCAGCGACTAAAACAGAACGTGAAACCATGTTTACAAACCGTAAAACAGAATCTAAACCAGCTGCAGAATGGTGGAAAGAGCAAAAGGCAAAAGTTGAATCTCATTCTATTAGAGAGGAACTATTAGAAATGTACCGTAGCTCAACCAGTTTTGAAGGTTATAACAAACACTACAGGTCTTTTTGGAATTTAGACGATACGTTTGAAATCTAAAAAACTCACAAGCTAATTTAAATAAAAAAACATCAGCGTTTAGGAGAAAAAAATGGAACAAGTCGATAAAGGCTTAATGAAGCAATTGGTTGAAGGCCATATTGCAGATGATGACGTCAATGAAATGCGCCGAATGGCTAAAAAAGATCCCGCAAGGTTTTGGACTTATCTGGAAGTGCTGCAAGACAGCGTATCATGGAACAACCCCATTCTGATGAGAGTGAATGACCATTTATATATCGTTAGAAAAGGCGAAAATGAGCGCGTCGTAAAATGCAACTGTGGGCATGAGTACGGCGATTATCGCGTTAACTGGAAACTCAAAGCCGATATTCGTGTCCGTGACAACCAGGAAAAGATGGAACAGGTTTATTATCCAGCTGCCGCCGCACCCGACCCTGAGTGGATGGAAATTCGTGAATTTTACTGCCCTAACTGTATTGCACAATTAGCGGTCGAAGTTGTGCCGCCTGGCTACCCTCTTACTTTTGAAGCACTGCCTGATCTGGATAGATTCTATCGAGAGTACATGAATCGACCACTGAGTGATGAATCACCTGAGTGGTTTCAAGACAAAACGGCTGACTATATAGCCACATTATAAAAACGACTTCAGGAGAGCTTTATGTCAGTTTCGAAAGATCAATTACGCGCGAATAAAAAATATATTTTGGCCCTCGATGCAGGCGGCACGATGACCGACACCATTCTGGTTAAAGATGACGGCACCTTTACCGTAGGTAAGGCGCTTACCAATAAAGCCGACGAATCGGCCAGTTATTTAGAGTCCGTTGAAGACGCCGCATTAAGTATCGGCATTACATCAAAAGAAGCACACGAAAATGCCTCTGTCAGTATCTACGCAGGTACGGGCATGTTAAATACTTTGTTGACAGGCACGGGTAAAAAAGTGGGGCTGTTGCTAACCCGCGGCTTTGAAGATATGTCGGTTATGGAGGGCGGGCTAACCTATCTGGGGCAAACACAATCAGAAATATTACATAACCAACTACACACCCATACCCGACCAATGGTTGACCGGCAGAATGTTCACGGCGTGAGTGAACGTATCAGCGGTGGTAGTTATTTTATGGATAAGCATATTTCACCGGGAACGGTGTTGGTTCCATTAAGTCAACGCCACGTAGTGGATGGAGTGAAAAAATTAATCGCCGCCAAAGTAGAGGTGATCGGCATTCTTTTCATTAACTCTTATATCGACCAAAGTC
>JASJGO010000144.1:0-22427 GCA_033791505.1 Cycloclasticus sp. | reverse complement strand
GGGTGCAATTCCACCCCGAGTCGATCTTAACTGAGCACGGTCACGATTTATTAAGAAATTTCTTAACTAAGGTTTAAGTATGAATATTAAGCAGGCGCTTGAGGCGACGATTAATCATCAGGATTTATCGACCGAGCAGATGATCAGCGTGATGCGCCAAATCATGAGTGGTGAGGCAACAACGGCGCAGATTGGTGGTTTCTTAGTCGCCTTGCGAATGAAAGGCGAATCGCTCGATGAAATTGAAGGCGCGGCTATCGTGATGCGCGAGCTCGCGACAAAGGTTGTTGTTGAAGGCGACTTTCTGGTCGATACCTGCGGTACAGGTGGAGATGGTTCTGACTTATTTAACGTCTCTACCGCGAGTGCCTTTATCGTCGCGGCGGCGGGTGGGCACGTCGCCAAACACGGTAATCGTTCTGTATCGAGCTCAACGGGTAGCGCCGATGTGTTAGAGGCGGCTGGTATCAATTTAAATTTAACCCCAACTCAGGTGGCTGAATGCATCAAGGATGTAGGCATCGGCTTTATGTTTGCGCCGGCGCACCATAGCGCGATGAAATATGCGATTGGTCCCCGCAAGGAACTGGCGCAACGGACGATATTTAATATGTTAGGACCGATGACGAACCCTGCATCGGTAAAGTCTCAAGTGATAGGCGTGTTTAATGAAGCCTTATGCCGGCCCATTGCAAACGTATTGCAACGTCTGGGTAGCAAGCACGTGCTTGTCGTGCACGCTCAAGACGGGCTGGATGAAATCAGTTTAGCGACGCCTACGCATATCGCCGAGCTCAAAGACGGTCTGGTTGAAGAATATAAGATAACGCCGGAAGAAATGGGCATTACCAGCCAAAGTTTAATCGGCTTAACGGTTGGTAGCGCCGAGCAGTCACTCAATTTAATTAATGACGCCTTAGGTCCGCAACAAACGCCCAATGGCAAAAAGGCGGCAGATATGCTGGCGTTAAATGCAGGAGCGGCTCTGTACGTTTGTGGTGTGGCCGATACTATTAAAGCAGGCGTTGAGCTAGCGCAGGAAACGATTCACTCGGGCGCAGCATTACAAAAAATGATCGATTTAAAAGAAAAAACATTGAGTTACCGTGATGAGTGATACGCCGGACGTTTTAAAAAAAATACTCGCCCGCAAGCAAGAAGAGATTGCCGAGCGACTCAAACATACGTCGATAGAAGACTTAAAACAGCAGATAGCCGATGCTTCACCGGTTCGCGGCTTTGTTAAGGCGATCCAGCAAAAGCTTGATAATGGATTAACGGCGGTTGTCGCCGAAGTAAAAAAAGCCTCACCGAGCAAAGGACTATTACGCGAAAACTTTCTACCCGCCGATATCGCTATCAGCTATCAGGCTGGTGGAGCGGCTTGTTTGTCGGTGCTCACAGACAAAGATTTTTTTCAGGGCAGTGAAGACTATTTGAAACAAGCTAGAGCGGCTTGCTCGCTACCGGTTATTCGTAAAGACTTTATCATTGATCCCTATCAGGTGTATGAAGCCCGTGCGATGGGCGCCGATTGTATTTTGCTAATTGTCGCTGCGCTGGACGATGAACCGTTGCACGCGCTATATCAATTAGCCACAGACTTAGCTATGGACGTGCTGGTTGAGGTGCATGATGCGGAGGAACTGGAACGTGCGTTGGCTTTAAATCTATCGTTAGTGGGTATCAATAATAGAAATTTAAGGACCTTTGAAACGTCATTACAAACGACGCTGAATTTGCTTGATCGTATTCCGAACGACATTATTGTTGTCAGTGAGAGCGGCCTACATAAAACCGAAGATATTGCGATGTTAAAGCGTCACAATGTGCATACGTTTTTGATTGGCGAAGCTTTTATGCGTTGCGACGATCCGGGCGAGGCGTTAAGGCAGTTGATCGCTTAGCGCGCCCCTTTTTACGAGGATCGTTTTTCCGGCGACTTCGATCAGCCCTTCTTCGACCATGGATTTTAAAACGCGACCAGCCATTTCACGCGAACAACCGACCATGCGACCAATATCCTGCCGTGTTACCCGAATTTGCATACCATCAGGGTGAGTCATCGCTTCGGGTATTTCGGTTAGGTCAATCAATGTTCGAGCCACACGACCGCTAACGTCTAAGAAAGCTAAATGCCCCGCTTTTCGGCTGGTTTGTAATAATCGTTTGGCCAGTTGCCGCCCTAGCGCGATGATAATTTCGTTACTCTCTTCTTTTAGTTCATTTTTTAGCAAAGAGCTTAGACGGCTATAACTAATACCCGCCAAGCGACAAACCGAACAGGTTTGAACGAAAACATCTCGCTTATCGCGTTTTTCATCAGACTCAAAAAAACCAGCTTCGCCGATAAAGTCACCGCGGCTCAGACTGGCTAAAATAAATTCGTGCCCGTCCACTTCGTCTACGCGCACGTAGGCTGAGCCCTCAATAAAATAGTACAGCGTGTCTGCGTCGTCACCAGGCTGAATAATATCCGTCTTATTCGGGTATTCATGCCGATGGCAAAAACTAATAAACCGTTTAAAGGTTTCATCAGACATACCAGAAAAATTAAGAATGGGCTTTTGTTTGTTCATACATCAAAGTTTAGCAGAATTTTTAAAAATCACATTGATTGTTAAAAATGCGCAATTGATGTTTTGTGATATTCTTTGCGACTTAACTGATAAGGCAGGTAGTGATGATGAATGTACGAATAAAATGGGTTGAAAACGCGATGTTTTTGGGTGAATCCGGCAGTGGTCATACCGTTGTGATGGATGGTGCGCCAGAGAACGGTGGAAGAAACTTAGGTCCCCGTCCAATGGAAATGCTACTAATTGGAATGGGTGGCTGCACGGCGTTTGACGTAAAAATGATATTGGATAAAGCGCGTCAAAACGTCAGCGATTGTGTCGCTGAAATTGCTGCTGAACGCGCTGATGCGGTGCCAGCTGTGTTCACCAAAATTCACGTGCATTTTATCGTGAGCGGAAAAGGCCTTAGCGATAAAGCCGTTTCTCGCGCGGTCAATCTATCGGCAGAAAAATATTGCTCGGCGTCGATTATGTTGAGCAAGGCAGTTGAAATAACTCACGACTATGAAATTATTAATCTGGACGCTGAATGAAAAGACCTAACCCAACTACCGGCCTCAGGCACGTAGCGCTGAATGTAAATAACTTGAAAGCGGCAGAGCATTTCTACGTAGAGCTGATGGGTATGGCGATCGAATGGCGACCCGATGCGGACAATGTTTACCTGACGTCGGGCAACGATAATCTAGCCTTACACGTGGTAACGGGTGAAGAAAAGGGCGTGCCGAAACTGGACCATATCGGTTTTTTTCTGGATTCTGAACAAGACGTGGACGATTGGTACGAATTTTTGCAACACCATCAGGTAAAGATGAAAACAAAACCGCGTAAACACAGAGATGGCGCGAAGAGTTTTTATTGCTACGATCCAGAAGGGGTAACGGTGCAAATTATTTGTCATCCACCATTGGTTGGAAAGTAGTTTAGCTAATTTATAAAGGGAGCTGCGATTATCGCGTTGTTAGGTTTTTAGCTGCTGTAAAAGGCGGAGTGATGGCAATACCTACTGATTTTCCATTCGAGAGCTGTCCTGTCCCTACATGAATGGCGATGACCTGAAACTGCCCATTTACTTTTATCAATAAAGGTGAGCCTGAATCCCCTTTAGTGGCGTCACAATCATGACCAATCAGCGGCTGATCATCATATTGTTTTGTTATTTTGCATCGCTGGTTGGCCGTTAATATGTAAGGCCTATCACCACTGTATCCTGCTTGAATAACGGCTAGGTTTTGTTTAGTCGGTATTAGTTCATTTATTGTTAGTGAACTTATAGGGATAGGGGTGATGTTCTTAATTTCTGATTCAAGATGCAATATTGCCCAATCTGATGCCAGGGAGTTTAAAGATAAACTTGAATCTTGGTCTAGTTTATATCGAGTTGAGTGAAGGACGTGTTTGGTGGGGCGTTCGGCTAAAAAGCGTTCGCGGTGATAGCCAGTCACAAAATCAAGGAGTTGAGTTTCGATGGCGCTGTTGGTGTTTTTGTTCCAAATGCAATGCGCTGCGGTTAACACCTGGGTCGGTGTAATGAGCACGCCTGTGCATAAAGCCAATTCTGCCGTGTAAATTTTTCCAATGGCTTGCCAGGGCTTATGTGAGCCATTCACCAAAACTCTGTCGTCGATGCCTTTAATACCAGATATTTTGTCGCCTTCCAATGTTCGTTCTGCATGCGCGAAGGGTGTAGTTATAGAGAACGCAAAAACAATACCGAGTAGCTTTGTGACTAGCGAGAGAGCTTTTTTATGCTCACTCATGTATCGATTTCGGAAACCACTCGGTGCATAGCAGACGTTAGTTTCGATAAGTCTGAAGGTTCAATAATATAAGGCGGCATAACATAAACCAGTTTCGAAAACGGTCGTATCCAGACGCCGAGTTCTACAAAGCGTGGTTGCATGCGATGCATATCGATGGGCTGGTGCAGCTCAATAACACCGATGGCACCCTTCACTCGAACGTCTTTAACGGCGTTTAATGATCTACAGCTGGCAAGCTCGGATATCAGTTGTTGTTCAATACATTTAACGTTTTCTTGCCAAGAAGAATTGAGTAGTAAATCCAGGCTCGCATTGGACACGGCGCAGGCTAACGGATTAGCCATAAATGTTGGGCCGTGCATTAAAGTAGGGTGCTCGCCACCACCAATACCATCGGCTACTTTACTGGAGCAAAGCGTGGCAGCCAGGCTTAAATAGCCGCCGGTTAAGGCTTTTCCGACGCATAAAATATCGGGCGCAATGCTCGCCTGTTCATAGGCAAATAGAGTACCCGTACGGCCGAAGCCAGTGGCGATTTCGTCGAGAATCAATAAAACGTCGTATTCATCGCATAGCGCGCGTATTTTTTGTAAGTAAGTCGCGCTATAAAAATGCATGCCGCCAGCGCCTTGTACAATGGGTTCAAGAATGACCGCGGCAATAGACGAAACGTTATCCTTAAGTAATCGTTCGAAATCAGCAGCGGCGTCTTGGTCGTAATGCTGCTGGGTAAAACAGTTTGGTTTTTTTGCGAAAAAGTGCTGGGCGAGTACGTCTTTAAACAGGTGATGCATGCCGTTGTCGGGGTCGCAAACGGCCATCGCGCCAAAGGTATCGCCGTGGTAACCGTTTTTTATGCTTAAAAGGCGCTGCTTTTCAGGCTGGTCCTTTGATGCCCAATATTGAATCGCCATTTTGATCGCCACTTCAACCGCGACTGATCCAGAATCGGCAAAGAAGACGTGCTGCAAATCATCGTGGGTGATGTCGATGAGTGTTTTAGCTAGGTCAATCGCTGGTTGGTGCGTTAGACCGCCAAACATCACGTGCGACATCGAGCTCAACTGATTATTGATGGCTGCGTTGAGTGCCGGGTGATTGTAGCCATGAATAGCGGCCCACCAGGAGGACATGCCATCGATCAATTCGCGGCCATCCGCCAGTTTTATGCGAACGCCTGAAGCAGATGCAACGGGGAAAACAGGTGTTGGGTGGCTTAAGCTGGTATAGGGATGCCAAATATGGCGCTCGTCAAACTCGACAAGGTCTTGCCATTCTTTATTCATTGCGGGCTAAATCCAAAAGGAGGTTTTGGTCATTATTTTTGAAATGACTGCCATGCCCTGTTTAATAGGCTCAGGCAAATCGGCACCACCCTGTTCTATGGCCGTCGTCGCATGCTGGTTTTCATCTATATGCATTTGTTGAAGTATCGCGCGCGTTTTTTGATCGGCTTCTGGTAACTGCTCGAAGTGGCTATCAATATGATCGACCACCTGTTTTTCGGTTTCAGCCAGAAAGCCTAAATTCCATTTATCCCCAGCGAGCCCCGCTACAGCGCCAATAGCTAAAGAGCTGGCGTACCAGATAGGATCGAGACGGCTGGTTTGTTCTCCCAGCTCATTGACGCGTTTCCTACACCAGGCGAGGTGGTCATTTTCTTCTTCGGCGGCCTGCTTGAGTTTCTCTTGTACGCTTTTATTGCGAGCCGTTAACGCCTGACCCTGATAAAGCGCTTGCGCGGCCACTTCGCCGGCGTGGTTAACGCGCATTAAACGAGCGGATAGTTTGGCTTCCTCGGCACTCAATTCAGCATGGCTCGCCGAATCGGCTGGGTTGTCGCGACCGGTCGTTTTGGCGTGCCCAGCCAAGGTGCGTAAAACACGGTCGGCGTGGTCAATAAGAATGTCAGCAGGAGAATAAGCTCTTTGCATGATTAAGCCTTTAGTTGTTGTGCGAGTAATGATACCGGATGTAAGACCTCGGTGTTAAGTCCCGCTTGTTTTAAGCCAGCGCGTAAGTGTATCGCGCAACCAATATTGCTGCTGAGTAAATAGTTTGTTGGCTGCTTTTTGACAGGTGCTAATGTCTTTTCGCGCAAGGCCTCAGCCGTTTCTTTGTGAGTCAACATATAGGTTCCAGCGGATCCGCAGCAGTGTTGATTGTCGTCAAACTGCTTAATGTCTAGCTCACCAATAACGGAAAGAACAGCGCTAATATCAGTGTCTTTCGACTGTACGTTTTTTAATGTGCATGGCGTGTGTAGCCAGGCAGATGCGGCAAGCGGGTTAAACGTTAAAGCCGATAAATAAGGCGCTATAAAGTCATTGATATCAATTATTTTGGGCGCGATATCGCTATCGTATTCAGCGAGCGTCGCGCCACAGCCGCTGGCGACGGTAATGATCGCATCGTAGTCGTTAGATGAAAAAGCAAGCTGATTGTTCTGAGCTAATTCAACGGCCCTGGCTTTATTGCCAGCGTGTAAATCTATCGCGCCACAGCAGCTCTGGTTTTTAGGAATGGTTATATCAAAACCGCAATGCTGCAATAAAAAAAGGCTGTCTTTAAGTGTTTTTGAATCCAGTATTTCTGTGGCACAACCGCTAAAAAGTGCAACGTGGCCCTGTTTTTTTAAGGCGAGTGACGGGTAAGTTTCGTTTAAATGGTTGGCAAAAACCTTCTTCGGTAAGTAAGAATTAAGCCGCAAGGGAAGCTTGTTTAAGCCCATTTTTTGGTAACAGCGTAACAGCGAGTTCAGGCTTTTTCGGTGCTGGCCCGTTAAATAGTTAATGGAGAAACGCTCGATCCAGTTCAGCTTTTTATTATTTGAGCTGGCAGTTTCGCTGCGGAAATTATTAACTAACTGAGCATAAGGTACTTGTGCAGGGCACATACGTTCGCAAGCCCTGCAGGTCAGGCAGTTGTCAATATGCTGGGTGAGTTTGTTCGTTGCTTCTAGCTGACCTTCCGACCAGCCCTGAATTAGCGCTAAACGCCCACGCGGCGATTCATTTTCGTTCTTAGTCAGGGTGTACGTGGGGCAGTATGGCAGGCATAATCCACATTTAACGCAAAGATCGGTATCAGCAAATTGGGTGTTGGCGGTCAAAATAATAAAACAAGCAAAGCTGCAGAGAATTCATTATAATTAAATATCATATTTTTAATCCAAAAAAAACATTATGGTTATAAGTAAAAAACAACTCACGCACTTAAAGCGACTAGAAGCGGAGTCTGTGCATATTATACGTGAAGTGATCGCGGAATTTGACAATCCAGCCATGCTATACAGTGTGGGTAAAGATTCATCGGTGATGCTGCATTTGGCGCAAAAAGCCTTTTTTCCGGCTAAGCCGCCATTTCCTTTAGTGCACGTGGATACGCAGTGGAAGTTCAAAGAAATGATTGCGTTTCGTGAGCAACGTGCGAAAGAGGTAGGCATGGAGCTGGTGGTGTATATCAATCCTAAGGGTGAAGAGCTGGGGATTTCTCCGTTCAAGCACGGCTCAGCTATGCATACCGATATTATGAAAACCGAAGGTTTACGTCAGATGTTGGACCTTTATCAATACGATGCGGTATTCGGTGGCGCAAGGCGTGACGAAGAAAAGTCACGTGCTAAAGAACGAATTTATTCGTTTCGTGATAAAAACCATCGTTGGGATCCAAAAGCTCAGCGCCCGGAGTTGTGGGATATTTACAATGGTCGCCACCAAAAAGGCGAGTCAATTCGCGTGTTCCCCTTGTCGAACTGGACCGAACTGGATATTTGGCAATATATTTATTTAGAGAGCATCCCCATACCTGATTTATATTTTGCCAAAGAACGCCCCGTCGTGGAATATGGCGGCACGAAGATCATGGTCGATGATGACCGTATGCCGGAAGAATTGCGCGTTCAAGCGAAAATGGAAAAAGTGCGTTTTAGGACGCTTGGTTGTTACCCGCTAACAGGTGCGGTCGCATCGAACGCAGAAACCTTGCCGGAAATTATTCAGGAAATGCTGCTGACTAAAGTATCAGAACGTCAGGGGCGGCTGATTGATCACGACGAGTCGGGTTCAATGGAAAAGAAAAAGATGGAAGGGTATTTCTAATGGCGATTGAGCAAAATAATTTGATGGAGTCAGATATTGAGGCGTACCTTCTGCAGCACGAAAATAAAGAATTGTTGCGTTTTATTACCTGCGGCAGCGTGGACGATGGCAAAAGCACCTTAATTGGTCGTTTACTACACGACAGTAAAATGATCTTTGAAGATCAACTCGCGGCGATTAATAAAGACTCGAAAAAGCACGGTACAACAGGCGATGAAGTAGATTTAGCCTTGTTAGTCGATGGTCTGCAATCTGAAAGAGAACAAGGTATTACCATTGACGTGGCGTACCGCTATTTCGCCACCGATAAACGAAAGTTTATTATCGCCGATACACCGGGACATGAGCAATATACGCGCAATATGGCAACCGGTGCGTCTACGGCAGATCTGGCGATTATCTTGATTGATGCGCGTTATGGCGTACAAACGCAAACGCGCCGGCATAGCTATATTACGAGTCTTTTAGGTATCAAGCATATCCTGGTGGCGGTCAATAAAATGGATCTGGTCGATTATAGTGAACAGCGTTTTAATGAAATTAAAGCTCAATATAAAAACTTTTCAAAAGATATTGGGATCGTTAATCCCGTGTTCGTGCCGGTGTCGGCGCTAACGGGCGACAATGTAGTTAACCGCAGCGACAAAATGCCCTGGAATACCGACGTGCCTTTAATGCAGCAGCTCGATACGATTCCTTTAGAAGACACCGTTAATCTCGACAATTTCCGCTTACCCGTGCAATACGTCAATCGTCCACATTTAGATTTTCGTGGTTTTTGTGGAACGATTTCGGCGGGTAGTATTAAAGTGGGTGATCGGGTTACCGTTTTACCTTCGAAGAAAACATCTACCGTCAAACAAGTGATCCAGCCGGCAGTAGGCGAACACGATATGGCGATAGATGAAGCGTTTGCGCCTATGGCGATTACCTTAACGCTGAAAGATGAGGTGGATATAAGCCGTGGCGATATGATTGTCAAAAGCGATGATATGCCGCAAGTGTCTGACCAACTTGAAGTGATGCTGGTCTGGATGGGTGAGGTTCCTTTGCGGGTGGGTGTGGATGTTTTAATCAAACGAGCGACGAATGTCGTGTCGGGCCAATTTAGTCGTATCGATCATAAAGTCGACGTCAATTCGCTAGAAAAAGTTGCGGCGACAGAGCTTCAGCTGAATGAAATTGGCCAATGCCAGCTCTCGTTAAAGCAACTTATTTCGTTTGATGCTTACGCGGATATTAAAGCGACCGGTAGCTTTATCGTTATCGATAAATATACCCACGCAACACTGGCGGCGGGGATGATTCAGCGCCAATCTAATTCTGCTGTAAATGCAACATCGCTAAGGGAATATAGCGCTTTTGAAAAAGACCTCAACGCACTGGTTCGGCGGCATTTCCCAGAATGGGGCTGCCGCTCAATAGACGAATTATTGTCAAAATGACCGGCCCAGTGATACCTTTTATGAATACTATATTTTTTATAGACTAGTGTATAAAGAGACTAATAAGCGTTCAATTGTTAAAGGCATTACCTGGCGGGTGCTGGCTACAACGACCACCATGGTCATTGTTTATATTTTCTTTGGCCGGCTAGATCTTGCGATCGCAACGGGCTTGATTGAGAGCGTATTTAAAATAGGTCTTTTTTGGCTGCACGAAAAAGCCTGGTTTAAAGTCCGTTGGGGGAGAAAGAGAATTGATCCTTTTAATCTCTGGTTTACCGGCTTGCCACTCAGCGGTAAAACAACCATCGCAGATAAGGTGTTCGATGAGTTGTTAAAAATAGATATCCCCCTGGAGCGGATTGACTCAAAAGATATTCGCGACCTTATTCCAGATATTGGCTATACAAGAGAAGATAGAAATCGCCATATGCACCGTATTGGTAATCTTATTTGTACCTTGCAAAAAAATTCAATTTCCACGGTGGCTTCATTCGTCTCGCCTTATAAAGAGTCGCGAGGTGCTATACGCGAAATGGTAAAAAACAATATAGTTGTTTACGTTAAAGCAGATGTTGAAACGTGCAAAGCCCGTGATTATAAAGGCGCATATGCAAAAGCGTTGAGTGGTGAATTCAAAAACTTTCCGGGTGTTGATGAGGTGTACGAAGCGCCACAGCGAGCAGAAATTGTTATAGATACCGATACGATGGGTGTAGATGAGGCAGTTGCCGTAATTGTTAAATACGTAAAGAAAAATTACATTAAATAGCAGTTCCCATATTATAAACGTCATCGCAACAGCCTATTATTCAAGAATAAAAAGGATTTAAATAATGACTAAAAATACGGTCTGGCACGAACATCACGTTAGCCAACAACAGCGTGCTATTTTAAAGCAACAAAAACCTTGTATCTTATGGTTTACCGGCCTTAGTGGCAGTGGTAAATCTACGGTAGCAAATGCCGTTGAAAACATGCTGTTTGGTATGAAAAAGCACACCTACTTATTGGATGGAGATAACGTTCGACAAGGTTTAAACAAGGGCTTGAGCTTTAGTGAGGAAGACAGGGTCGAAAATATTCGTCGCGTGGGTGAGGTGGCTAATTTGTTTTGTGATGCGGGACTAATGGTGGTAACAGCATTTATCTCGCCGTTCGAAAAAGATAGAGCGATGGTTCGAAAGATGGCAATGTCAGGACAGTTTGTTGAAGTGTTTATAGACGCGCCACTGAGTGTTTGTGAACAAAGAGATCCCAAAGGCCTGTATAAAAAAGCCAGGGCCGGGGAAATCAAAGATTTCACAGGCATAGATTCGCCTTATGAAGTGCCTGCTAATCCCGAGTTGCATATTATTAATGATGGCATCAGTATCGAAGAAGCGGCGACTCAAGTCGTTAATTATCTTAAGAAAAACGCGTACGTCTAGATGGTGTTAAATAAAATAGATGTTCAAGACATTGTGCTGCTGGCAAAAAAAGCCGGCGAAGCGATTATGGAAATCTACCAAAAAGATTTTGATGTTGAGTTTAAGGCGGATGAGTCGCCGCTAACCGAAGCGGATAAAGCCGCGCACAATATTATTGAGCAAGGGCTAATCGCCTTAGACCAAAAAAATGATACGGCGATACCGTTAATGTCAGAAGAGGGAAAAAATATTCCCTATGCAGAGCGTAAAGATTGGGACTACTTCTGGATGGTAGACCCTGTTGATGGCACCAAAGAGTTCATCAAAAAAAATGGTGAGTTTACGGTTAATATCGCATTAATCCATAAGGGTGAGCCGGTTTTAGGTGTTGTGTATGCGCCGGCTATAGAAGTGGTGTATTGGACAAAAAAAGGTGATGGTGCGTATAAAGATGGACGTTCGTTGCCCTTGCAAACAGCCGATCAACGTCAGCAGTATAAAATAGTCGCCAGTCGATCACATATGTCAGCTGAAACAAAAGCATTTATCGACGCGATTAAAACAGATAAAGAAAAAGAGCTGGTCTCCATTGGTAGTTCGCTGAAAATCTGTTTAGTGGCGGAAGGAGCGGCAGATATTTATCCAAGATTAGGCCCAACAATGGAGTGGGATACCGCAGCGGCGCACGCTATTATTTTGCAGGCAGGTATGCAAATGAAAGCATATGAAGATGGCGAGATAAAAAACCAGCTGACATACAATAAGCAGAATTTATTAAATCCATTTTTTGTCACGGTATCATTTGCCAGCTAAAAAGTAATTTTATGGCCTATTACAAACAGCATGTTTTTTTCTGCACTAATAAAAGAACCGATGGTAGAGCGTGTTGCCAGGATCATCATGCGCAGGAATTGCGCGATTATTTAAAAAAGAAAGTCAAAGAGGCTAAGTTAGCTGGTCCGGGTGGAGTAAGAGTCAATAATGCCGGTTGTTTAGACCGCTGTGGGCAAGGCCCCGTGTTGGTTATCTACCCAGAAGAAACGTGGTATCAGTACAAAACAAAAGAAGATATTGACGAAATTTTCGAGCAGCATATAAAAGGTAATAAACATGTTAAAAGGCTTTCAATTTAATCCCATAAATTGAAGAATAGTTTTTATACGCCCGAGAATGCATGTGGGTAATGCATACTTCGATATGGCTAGCGTTGACTGATTTGGGTTGGACATAATATGGAGCAAGGATGTTGAAAGTTCGTAAAGTAGTGATTCCGGTAGCAGGCCTGGGTACCAGAGTACTACCAGCCAGTAAATCGATTCCGAAAGAAATGATGACGGTGGTCGATAAGCCCGTCATTCAGTACGTCGTTGAAGAGGCTATTGCTGCGGGTATTAAGGAAATTATTTTAGTCACGCGCAGCGGTAAATCTGCGATCGAAGATCATTTTGATACCCATTATGAGTTAGAGGCAGAGCTGGCAAGGAAGGATAAATCGGCCCTTTTGCAGAGCATTCAAAACATAGTGCCTTCAGACGTTTCTATTATATCCGTTCGTCAACCAGAAGCCCACGGTTTGGGACACGCGGTGTATTGTGCGGCGCAAGTGGTGAAGGATGAACCATTTGCCGTGATTTTACCGGACGTTTTAGTCAATAACGAAGGTTCGGTAACCAATGATTTAGCAAAAATGATTGGTGAATTTGAATCGAAAAACGCGGCTCAAATTATGGTGGGTGAGGTGCCGATTGATAAGGTTCATTTATACGGTATTGCGGATTGTAAGGGCATTAACCCAACGGCTGGCAGCTCGGTTGCTATGAACGGGGTGGTGGAAAAACCTGCTCAAGCTGATGCACCTTCAAACCTTGCGGTGATTGGGAGATATATATTGCCCGCGCGGATGATGAGTTTGTTAGCTGAAGGAAAGCCCGGTGCTGGTGGTGAAATTCAGCTTACCGATGCAATTGATGCTTTGCTAGGGGAGCAACCAGTGATGGCCTATAAAATGACTGGTAAAACCTATGATTGCGGAGAGAAGCTGGGTTACTTAAAAGCAAATATCGCTTATGGCTTGCAACACCCAGACACGGCAAGCGGTTTAAAGGCATTTTTAAAAACACTGGGTTGATTAGATGACTAGCATGGAAGCCTGGGTTAGTTTGCAATGTCACGCCGAGGAGATGAAGGGCGTACACCTCAAAGACTTGTTTTGCTCAGATGAGGAAAGGTTTGAGAAGTTTAGTATTGCTGAAGGTCATTATTTGCTGGATTTATCTAAGCAAAGAGTGAGTACCGAGACGCTGGAAAAGCTAATGGATTTGGCTCGTCAGCAGGAACTAGGCGGCTGGATCGAAAAACTGTTCAGCGGTGAGAAAGTGAATGCTTCTGAGCAGCGTTCCGCCTTACACACCGCGCTGCGTCAGCCAGACACCGTTGAGTTAAGCGTTGCGGGTCAGGATATAACAGCGGGAGTTCACCGTTCACTAATTAAAATGCAGGAATTAGTCGAGCAGATTCAATGCGCCCAATGGCGAGGTTATGAAGGTGGCCCGATTAGAAGCGTCGTGAATATTGGCGTGGGTGGTTCAAACCTTGGGCCGTTGATGGCCTGTGATGCGCTAGAGCAATACGCTCCCGCCGAGCTAAGGCATCTTGATGTACACTTTGTTTCGTCGATGGATGGCAGTGAGCTTGAAAAATTGCTGCCGAGCCTGAATCCTGCAGAGACGTTATTTATTATTTCTTCAAAATCATTTTCAACGGTTGATACCCTTGCAAACGCTAATACAGCGCGTGAATGGTTGTTAAAAGTCAGTAACAAGTCGGTGGAGCTGATAAATCAGCAACATTTTATTGCCGCAACGGCTAATCCCGCCAAGGCGTTTGAATGGGGTGTGCCAATGAAAAATCAATTGTTACTTTGGGATTGGGTAGGCGGTAGATATTCGCTTTGGTCGGTGATTGGTATGCCCATTGCGTTGAAAATTGGCATGAAGAATTTTCGTGAAATTCTTAAGGGCGCTCACACCATGGATGCTCACTTCAGGGAGGCCTCTTTTGAAAAAAACCTGCCTGTGTTGCTGGGGCTTGTGGGGATTTGGAATATCAACTTTCTGGATATTCATGCACACGCCATCTTACCTTACGATGGGCGTCTGGCTCAGTTGCCGGCCTACCTTGAGCAACTTGAGATGGAAAGTAATGGCAAAAGTGTTAACCGTGAGGGAGAGCGAGTTCCTTATCGTACCTGCCCCGTACTTTGGGGGCAGATAGGTTCTAGCGCACAACACGCTTTTTATCAGTTGCTTCATCAGGGCACAGAACCAGTTATGTGTGACTTTATAGCAAGTGCAATGCGCTATGAAAGTGAAGGTGATGAATTAAAAGAACAGCACCAGTTATCGTTAGCTAACTGTCTGGCGCAATCAAGGTTGTTGGCGATGGGTGATAGTTTGCTGGTCAAGGCAGAAGGCGCTTCAAACTACAAACACTACGATGGAAATCAGCCCAGCACAACGATTATGCTAGATGCATTAACGCCAGAAACTTTTGGTGGGCTTATTGCTCTGTATGAGCATAAGGTGTTCGTACAATCGGTCATTTGGGGAATAAACCCCTTTGATCAATGGGGGGTTGAGCAGGGTAAACAAATGGCAACCGGTCTTTTAAAAGAGCTTTGTAATGGTGATAACGATAGTTTAGACGCTTCAACCAATGGGCTTATTCGGTTTGTGCTGAATCAAAACGAGGGAGCAAACAAGTGAAAATTAGCGTGTATGGCTCAAGTCTGGCAGCCTGGGTAGCAGCGGCGTGCCTGGCAAAAGTGGGCAATGATGTCGTTATTGATGAAATGGTGGGTGGTTCGGAAAGAGAGTTAAGAGCCATTTCGGTTATACGCGATGAGCCAGGCTTATTAGACCAAATTCAACGGCAAATTAAGGAAGGGCGCTTAGCTCGGCGTCTTCATCATCAGCCCATGACGACAGCAGATATTCATTGGTTAGCGCTGCAACCGACAGAGCAGACGCTAGCGGAGCGAGTGGTTGAAGATTTGCAGCTCGCCGAGGCAAAAGGTTTGTTAATTATCAATCAATGCAATTTTACGGTCGGTGCAACAGAGGGACTGCAATCTCGGTTGAGTAAAGACAACGACGTGGTTTTTATGCCCGATAACTTGCAAGAAGGTCTGGCTTTAAAAGGCTTTGAACAGCCAGCCCACCTTATTCTAGGTATTGATAATGATAAGGCATTGGCTAAAGCAAAAGCCTTGTTGAGGCCATTTAAAAGTGAATTGGACTTTTTACAGTTAATGAACTCTCGGGAGGCTGAATTTACCAAATATGCTATTACCGGTATGTTGGCTATTCGATTGGGTTATATCAATGAATTAGCGAATTTAGCGGATGCCTTAGGCGTGGATATTAGCGTCGTGCAAGATGGAATGGGGGCTGATCCACGTATTGGAAGTCACTATTTGTCACCGGGATGCGGTTTTGGCGGTCAAAACTTTGCCGCCTACGTAACAAAATTTTCGGGCATTCTTCAAAAAGTGCGTCAGCAGTCATTATTAAAAACGGTGATGGAAGAAAATGAAGTACAAAAAGAATTATTGTTTAGAAAGCTGTGGCAACACTTTCAGGGTGATCTTGAAGGCAAGGTGGTGGCAGTGTGGGGAGCTTCCTTTAAGCCAGGCACAGCAAGTATAGACAACGCGCCAAGTTTGAAAATCATTGATGCGTTGATTTCACAAAATATACGGGTACAGGTGCATGACCCAGAAGCTTTGGCTAACCTATGCGCCATTTATAAAGACAATGCATTAATCAGCTACGCTGAGAGCCATTTGGCGGCCGCTGAAGGGGCTGATGCGTTATTGCTAGTCACTGAGTGGCCAATATATTGGTCGCCCGATTATAAGAGGCTGGCAAGCCTTATGCGCGAGCCATTGATTATTGATGGACGTAATGTTTTTGATAAAGACTTAATGTTGCAACACGGGTTTACATATTTGGGTGTGGGGCGATAGTCAGGAATGAACAGGTATCAATTGGGCTTTCTTCACAGCTGCGTCGAAGTCTTTTTAATACGCTGATTAGGTAAAAATGTAAAAGATATTTGCGTCGATCAGACAAAAGACTATCCATGCTGTAATATTTAACACGGCTGGATAGCTTTTCGAGTTGAACGTTTTAAACAAGAAGCGCCTTTATTTGAATATTACGTGTTAAAGAGTTACAACTTAGCATTGTGATTAGGCAAAAAAATAGATAGAATACGCGGCTCTTTGATAGACACACATCCATAGTGAGTGGAATTAAGAAATGAAAACATTTAGTGCAAAAGCAGAAGAAGTGGAACACGATTGGTACGTAGTCGATGCAGAAGGTAAAGCGTTAGGTCGCTTGGCTTCACAGATAGCATTACGCTTACGTGGTAAACATAAACCAGAATACACGCCACACGTAGATACAGGTGATTACATTGTTGTGATTAACGCTGAAAAAATTGGTGTTACTGGTAATAAAGAAAAAGATAAGATGTATCATCATCACACAGGATATATAGGTAACTTGAAGTCTATTCCTTTAGGAAAGCTTCGTGAAACCCATCCTGAACGTATTATCCAATCAGCGGTGAAAGGTATGTTGCCTAAGAACACGCTGGGCAGAAATATGTACAAAAAAATGAAAGTATTTGTTGGAGCTGAGCATACGCATCAAGCCCAGCAACCTAAAACGTTAGATATTTAACCAGAGTTTATTATCATGGCACAAACCCAATATTACGGAACCGGTCGTCGTAAAAGTTCAGTTGCACGTGTTTTTGCACGTCCTGGCAAAGGCGCTATTAAAGTTAACAATTTAGCATTAGATAATTACTTTGGTCGCGAAACCGACCGTATGATTGTTCGCCAACCATTAGAATTAGCTGAAGCGAGTGAAAAGTTTGATTTTTTAATCACGGTTAAAGGTGGCGGCACGTCAGGCCAGGCCGGAGCTATTAGATTAGGTATCACTCGTGCATTGATGGAGTTTGATGGCGAATTACGACCAGCATTACGCAAGGCGGGGTTTGTAACTCGTGATTCGCGTGAAGTAGAACGTAAAAAAGTGGGTCGTCATAAAGCAAGAAAAAGTCCACAGTACTCAAAGCGTTAATATGGATTCAGAAATTGAGGCAAAAAGTCTTATTTTCTGTTTTCAAATACAAAAAAGCCCGTTATTTAATGGGCTTTTTTTTGCGATAAAGAAAAGCTTGGGTTACAGTTTCTTTAGAGGGTTAATAAAAGTGGTTAGTTTAATAAAAAAATACAATAACGAGGTGCGGACTAATGACGGATTATAAAGACAAGTATTTACGTGCCGTTAAAGCGCTAAACGAAACAGAAACAGAAGGTGCTGATAACCTGCAGGATTTATATCGGGCGCTGCTGGGTGTTTTGAGGGAACTGAAAGGCCATCATAAAGAGATTGATAAAGTGATAGCAGGCTTGCCGAAAAAAATATCACTCGGCGCACCTCTGCCCATTAAAGAGTTGGGTAAGATAAAAGAACTCATTATTAGCTATGTGAATAAGAGCGAAACGGCTGATTTAGCGTCACGTCTGCTTGACGTATTAATGTCCAACTTAAGGGTGTCGGATGATTTGCATGAAGGTATTGAGGTTCTGCAACAAGAGCTAAACCAGGCGAGTAGCTCAAAAGACTATATGGCAATTACTAAAAAATTGGCTAGTGTAGTACTTAAAAGCCCGGTGGCAATAAATGAATCCTCCTCGCAGGGTGAATCGATAGAGGTCATTAAACAAAGCATTTTGAATCAACTGGAGCAAATAAGAAAAGCTGATAGAGAGTTAGCGAAGTCTATTGATATTACCGGTCTAAAGAAAAGCCTCGGTAAGGTAGCTAGCATGCAGGATCTGGAGTTTTTTTATAAACAAGTTTTCGAAGGTTTAGGGCAGCGAATTCATAAAAAAGATGATTTTATTGTAGAGCTGTCAGGTTTAATTGAAACGGTTATGCATCAGTTGACTGAGCTTTCGCATGATTTAAAACAAGAAGGCGCAATAAATAAAGCAGCAAGGAAGGACCGCTGGCGTTTGACAGAACTAATGGGCGGTCAAATCAAAACTATTCGTGAGTCTGTCTTGCAGACCGATAGCTTAAGTAAATTAAAATCGTTGCTTTCAGAACGTTTGGTCGATCTAAACCATACGGTGTCTAATTTTGTAGAGCTTGAAGGTGAGCGAGCCAAGCAAGCAGAGGCACACGCTAAAAGCATCGTAAATAAACTAAATAAAGTGGAGTCTGAGGTGTCAGAGCTTAAGTCATCGCTATATCAGGCGCACGAACAAGCCTTTATCGACCCTCTGACTGGCGTAGCGAATAGACGGGCGTTTGATGAGCGAATTAAGCTCGAATTTGAGCGATGGAAGCGACATAAAGAACCGCTTGCTCTGGCCGTATTAGATATCGATCACTTTAAAAGTATTAATGATACTTATGGCCACCCCGTGGGCGATAAAGTATTGCGCACAATATGTCAGTTGATTGATAAAAAAGTGCGTGAAAGTGATTTCTTTGGCCGCGTGGGTGGAGAAGAATTCGCTATTATCTTTATCGGTAGCGATTTGGATAACGCCTTAAAGAGGTTAGAGCAATTTAGAAAAAGCGTTGAAAACTGTAAATTCGGCTTAAAGGGTAAGCGAGTAGTGATCACGATGTCTGTCGGTTGCGCGTTATTTGATGACGATGAAACCCCGGATATAGTTTACGAAAGGGCCGATTCAGCCTTGTTAAAAGCTAAAAAAACAGGAAGAAATAAGTGCCTCAGTGAGCGAGATATCTAAGCTGCAAGCCCGCTGAATCAAGCTGGCAGTTTCTTTAATGACTCTATTGCCTGGTGAGTACTCAGGTAAACGTTTTTTTCACCAATTTTTTGAAAAAACTCGGTTTTACTTAACTTATCCATAACAGGGCCTTTTATTTCAGCCAGCTGGAGAGTGATATTTGCCTTGTTAAGGCCATAAAGAATATTATCCAATGACTCTAAAGCACTGCTGTCTATCACGCTAATTGAACTGCAAATTAACACCACGTGATTGATTTCTTTATTGTCGGCCACTAACTGCATAATGGTGTCTTCCAGGTAATTAGTGTTCGCAAAATAGAGGTTTTCGTCAACCCGAAGAGCAAGAATATGCTCATCAGTTTTTACAGGATGGCGATCAATGTTTCTGTAATGCTCGGTGCCCCCTACCTGCCCAACAATAGCGATATGTGGCTGACTGCTTCGGTGAAGGTAAAGCGCAATAGAAAGAATAACGCCAGAAATAATACCGGTTTCCACATCTACAGCAAGTACGGTAATAAATGTCACTAGCATCGACAATGCATCTGTACGATCATATGCCCAGGCGTGTTTAAGTGTATGTGTGTCAATAAGCGGTAACACGGCAAGGATGATAATGGCGCCCAACGCTGCCTTCGGAAGAAAAAAGAAAAGCGGTGTAAGAACGGCTAATGTTAATCCAACTAGGCAAGCGGTAATAACGGAGGCAAAAGGGGAGTTTGCGCCGGCTGAAAAGTTAACCATTGAGCGACCAAAGCCACCGGCCACTGGGTAGCCGCCACTTATAGCTGACGCAATATTCGCGGCACCTAGACCAAGAAGTTCTTTATTGGAGTTTATTTTTTGTCGTTTTTGATTGGCCATAGACTTCGCTATAGAAACGCTTTCGAGATAGCCAATTAATGCAATCAATAAAGCGTTCGGCAATAGCCTTGTAATCAGCTCAGGGTCGATGTTCGGCAGTAAAATATCAGGAAGCCCTGGAGGTATATTGCCAATGATAGCGACGTGTTGTTGAGCATCCAGACTCAAATAATAGACGCTAAATGTAGCGATAGCTATCGCTACCAGTGGGCCAGATCGAGATGCGAACTGGATAATATAATCCGGTACGCTTTTTTTACTTAAGAAGTTAACTAACGGTGTTTTGAAAATCCATAGGAGAACGAGGCTAGTTATACCAATGATGCTGGTTGCGACATTGCTTTGAGTTATTTGCGAGGTGATAAGGTATAGCGTCTCATGAGCAGGTAGGTCTCGAGGTATATCTAAGCCTAAAACGTGTTTCATCTGGCTAAGGGCGATAATGATTGCAGAAGCGCTGACGAAACCAGAAATGACTGGGTGGCTTAAGAAGTTGATAACGGCGCCTAATCTTGCGATTCTCATCAATAATAAGACCACACCGACTAATAGCGCCAGTGTATGCGCGGCACTAATCATATCGCTGACATTGCTAATATTCAGCTCAATGAGGGTCGCACCCGTCATAAGAGACATTAAACCGACGGGGCCAACGGCTAAGGTCCTGCTGCTGCCGAAAGCGGCATATAAAATAAGCGGTAATACTGAGGAGTATAAAGCGACTTCTGGGGGAAGACCTGCGAGCATACCGTAGGCCATTGACTGGGGAACCAGAACAATAGCCACGATAATGCCGGCGATAATATCTCCATTCAAATGTTCTTTTTTATAGTGCTTTAACCAATCGGGTAGAAACATTAGGTAAAACCTTATTAGGTTGTTTTATTTTATAGGAGTCGAGACATTTAGGTGTCATGTTAAGGCGCTGGTTTAGCGCGCCCATATTGAAACAGAGAAAACGACTTAAGTTTATCCAATATAGCAAAAAATTATAAGCTTATACAATTAATATGTAGAGCGTGGAAGTTGATGATTTTGTTGTTTTTTATCATAATCACTTGTTGCGATGCAGCAAAAATACTGCAAAATCAAACAGTTAATTAAATTTTTTGTTGCATATGTGCAAAAAATACGTATTATTAACAACAGAGCAAGGAGAGGGGGGAGCAGATAATTTATATATAAATAGTCTGCAATAAAAAATAATAATAAAAATAAAAAAACTTTGGGACTTTTAGTCCCTTTTTTTTGCAAGCTAGAAAAGTACGAAAAAGTATTAGGCCTATTTTAAAGACAAGGTTTGAATGCCGTTTTTACTGGCTAGTAGAACAACATCGGCGGAGCGTTTTGCAAATAGGCCGCAAGTAACAACACCAGCTATATCGTTAACAATTCGCTCAAGCTTTGATGGTTCCATAATGTCCAATTGGTGAACGTCCAGAATAACGTTACCGTTATCGGTGATGAAGTCTTCTCGCCACACGGGCTGGCCACCGAGGGAAGTTAATTCGCGAGCGACATAACTGCGAGCCATCGGAATTACTTCAATAGGTAAGGGGAATTTTCCCAAGTAAGGAACCAGCTTGCTTTGGTCGGCGATACAGATAAATGATTGACTGGCTGCGGCAATAATTTTTTCGCGCGTCAGGGCGCCGCCCCCGCCTTTAATAAGCTGTAAATTGGAGTTGATCTCGTCGGCACCATCTATATACACGTCTAATGTGCCTACTGAATTCAAGTCTAAAACAGGGATGCCTAAGGCTAATAATTTTTTCGTGCTCGCTTCAGAGCTTGAAACAGCACCTTCAAATTGGTGTTTAATAGGGGCGAGAAGGTCAATAAAGCAATTAACAGTAGAGCCCGTTCCAATGCCTAAAATACGGCAGTTTCGGACGTACTGAATGGCGGCTTCAGCCGCCTGTTTTTTTAATTCATCAGACATATTTTTGCGCAGCTTATTTTATGTATTGGCAATATGATATCGCATGAGCATCAAAGAAAATAATTGAATGCATTTAGCAGTCAAATTTTGCTTTACTGGAGCGTAATAACAACTTGGCTTTCGCAGAAAAGCAGGTCAAGCCCTGTTCAGTTACAACGGCATCCAAAGGAATATCCCAGGCTTGGCGATGAAGTTTTTCCACCGCCTGCAGACCATAAGCTATGCCGATTAGTAGTGGCGCTTTTTTGCAAATTGGTTGGCGCATAAAGTTAAGCGTACGGTCGAAATAGCCGCCGCCCATACCTAATCGATTGCCATGTTTATCAAAGCCGACTAAGGGCATTAGTATGACTGATAAGTACCTGGTCATAAAAGACTGCTTGCACGTGGGCTCGGGAATATGGAATGCGTTGTTCTTTAAGGTATTACCCAATGCATACGGTTTAAAAATGAGTTTTTGCCCATGAAGGACGG
>JASJGO010000143.1:0-4295 GCA_033791505.1 Cycloclasticus sp. | reverse complement strand
CAAGTGCCAACGCGCTGGATTGATCAGGGAGCCACGCAAGCGCTACCCATTTTTAAAGTTAAAACGCGTTTACAATCAGGGCAAGTCGAAATGGCTTTAAAAAAGTACGTGTCTGATAAAACTGATTGGCGCAAAATGTTGAAAGGTCAGTCCGAGGTTAAAGATATGTTGCAGGAAAGAGAACGATTAATTGTAGAGGCGAAAACCGAGTTAAGCGAGGTTCAAGCAGCGAATGCAGAGGGCCAAATTGAATTTCTAGCAGACGCCCAACCTGTTGAAATTGAGTATCCGGTTCTTCAATACCCGGAAAAGGTATCGTCATTAAATTTTGATAAAATGCCGGACATCTCGGGCATTTTATTAGGTATTAAAGGCCAGTACCTTATATTGGATACAGGGGTGCTAAACATTCGCAAGTTCACCAGCTATAACATTAGCTTCGATGCCTAATACAACCAAGCCAAAAGCGATCATCTTTTCGCAAGGCGATGAGGTAATAACGGGCGCGTTGGTTGATACCAATGCCGCCTTTTTAGCGGATCATTGCCGCACCCTTGGCTTCGATATTGTTCGCCATATTACGGTGGCTGACGATATGGATGACCTGGTTCAGGTGTTGCAAGAAATTGATGGTTTGGCCGATATTTGCTTATGCACCGGTGGTTTGGGGCCGACCCAAGATGATTTAACCACAGAGGCGTTTGCTAAAGCATTCCAAGTTGAACTTGAGCTGGATAATGAGGCGCTGGCGATGATGCGTGATTTTTTCGCGAAATTAAAAATGCCCATGGCTGATGTTAATATTAAGCAGGCGATGTTGCCTCAAAACTCAACCCGCATCGATAATAAATGGGGAACGGCGCCCGGTTTTACGGCGACAGGTCGGCATTGTCGATTTTATTTTATGCCTGGCGTACCGTTTGAAATGAAACAGATGGTGGATGCTTTCGTGCTAGATGACTTACAGCGCCAGTTTGACATTGAACAACCAAGGTTAATCGTTTTTCGCAGTATGGGGATGGGCGAGTCTGATATTCAGCAAGCGGTGAATGATTTGTCCATTGCCAGCGATATTCGCATAAGTTTTAGAGCGGGCATGCCAGAAAACGAACTAAAATTACTGTTTCCGGCCTCTTATAGCGAGCAACAAATTCAGCAATATATCAACGAGGTTGAAGTCGCGCTGCGTGGTAGTGTTTTTGCGGTAGATGGTTTCGATAAATCGGTGCGTAATTTAGCCGATTGCGTGGATCAACTGATGCGTGAGAAACAGCAGTCACTGAGTTTAATTGAAACGGTGTCTCAGGGTGAAACTGCACGCCAATGTCAGGCGGATTGGTTGCTGAAATCGATTGTATTTCCGCGAGTGTCTGATATCCTTTCGCAGCCTGGAATGCAGCAGCAATCCATTGATGAGACGGCGGTAATTGATATCGCACAAAAAGAACAGGCGCAGGGCTTGGCGAGTTTAACCATAGCTCAATTGTATAAAAGAGTGAACGACAGTACGGTAACAGTTTATACTGCGGTCGCAAATGACCAACGTTGTATCTCTAGCAGCAAAGATGTTTGGGGCCGGACGCTAAGGCAGCAACTAGTTTCTTCGGCTCTGGCCTTCAATTTATTAAGAAAACTCCTTCAAGACTCATAAACTATGCCATTACTTAAACTCGATACCGTCAGCGTTGCTTTCGGTCTAAAACCCGTGCTGGACAAAGCTGACCTGCAAATTGATGAACAGGAAAGGGTTGGCTTAATCGGTCGTAATGGCGAGGGGAAGTCGACCCTGTTAAAAGTATTAGCTGGTGAAGTATTGCCCGATGCTGGGCAGGTGTGGAGACAGTCTGGCGTGATCGTCGCAACGCTTGAGCAATCCCCCGAGTTACCAGAAGCCTCGACTATCTACGAAGTGGTGGCAGATAGTTTGGGCGAAGTGGGGCACCTCATTGCTCGTTATCACGATATGTTGCTCGGCCCTAACGTTGATCTCGATGCATTAGGTTCGTTACAGCACCAGTTCGAGGCGCTCGACGGTTGGTCATTACAGCAACGCGTCGATTCGGTGTTAAGTCGCTTAAACCTACCTGCTGATAAAAAAATAAGTGAGTTATCGGGTGGCTGGAAGCGTCGTGTCGGCCTGGCTCGGGCACTCGTGGTAGACCCCGATGTACTGTTGCTCGATGAGCCGACCAATCACCTGGATATGGAAACCATCGTCTGGTTAGAAAAACAGCTGGAAACGTTCCGTGGCGCGGTTGTTTGCATTACCCATGATCGTGTTTTTTTGCAGAATATATCGAAGCGCATCATAGAAATTGATAGAGGGCAATTGACTAGCTGGTCGTGTAATTACCAGCAATACCTTGAGCGCAAAGCGGCCGCATTAGAATCTGAAGAAAAAACAAACGCCGAGTTCGATAAAAAACTGGCGCGGGAAGAAGTATGGATTCGACAAGGGATAAAGGCCAGAAGAACGCGCAATGAAGGGCGAGTTCGTGCCTTAGAAAGCTTGCGAAAAGAACGCGCGCAGCGCCGAAATTTGGCTGGACCAGCCAAACTGGAAGTGGATAAAGGTGAGCGTTCGGGCAAATTAGTGATTGAAGCAGAAAATATCTCTATCGCTTATGACGGCCGCCGAATGCTGCATGATTTTTCCTGCCGCTTAATGCGCGGAGATCGAGTCGGCCTGGTCGGCCCAAATGGTATTGGTAAAAGCACGCTGATAAAAGCCTTGTTGAAAGAAATTGAGCTAGACGAAGGGCTTGTTAAACACGGAACAAAGCTACAAGTGGCTTATTTTGATCAGCACCGTGATGTGCTTGATCTGGAAAAGACGGTGATCGACCTGGTGTCAGATGGTCGAGATACCATCACCATTAACGGTAGAGACAGGCATATTATTAGTTACCTGGGGGATTTTCTTTTTGCTCCCGAGCGGGCGCGTTCTCCCGCCAAGGTGTTGTCAGGCGGTGAGCGAAATCGCATCATGTTGGCGAAATTATTCAGCCAGCCAGCCAACTTTATCGTGATGGATGAGCCGACCAACGATTTAGACGTTGAAACGCTGGAGCTATTGGAAGAGCTGTTAATCGACTACGCCGGTACGCTTATTCTCGTTAGTCATGATCGTAAATTCTTAGAAAATGTAGCCACCAGTTTCTGGTTTTTTGAAGGCGATGGAAAAATTACCGAATACGTGGGTGAAATACCCAATTGGTCGAAAATAATTAAAGATAACGCGCAGGCTGTACAGGCGAATAAAAGTGGCAAAGTGGCTGCGCCGGCTAATAAAGCAGCCGTAAAACCCAAATTGAGTTTTAAAGTTAAAAAAGAACTCGAAGAGTTACCGAAGCAAATTGAAAAACTCGAAGAAAAGCTGGCCCAATTACAGCAGTTGACCAGTACGACAGAGTTTCATTCCGCTGATCGTGAAACGATACAGGCAAAAATGGATGAGTTAACAACTATTGATAAGCAGTTACAAGAAAAATACCAACGCTGGGACGAGCTAGAGTCCTCGTCATAATAAATGAATAAAGCGCGTGTATTAGCTGATATAATGCATCGCCTAAAACGTAGTCTTAATGCGTTTATCGATCAATATTGGAGAGATGTCAGAGTGGCCGAATGAGCACGCTTGGAAAGCGTGTGTACCGCAAGGTACCGAGGGTTCGAATCCCTCTCTCTCCACCATCGTTGTCAACTAATAGCCGCTACGTACAGCGTTATTGCTCCATATAGTAAAGTGACTTTAAATTTAACGGCTTCAATTGAAACGCCGTAGTTATCCTTTCTTCTTTATTTAATCGCTAGTAGTCATAACCAGTTTCCCAAAAAATAATCGGGCCGGGCGTGGTTTATAGCGGATTCAACTGTAGCATTGAAAATTATATCTGCTTATTAAGCTTAAGTTCAGATTGGCTCCTTATAATTAACTACAACATCTTTTTGAGTGGGCTGGTCAAACTTATGTGTACCTAGATGGAGACGTTTTATTATTGAAACTAGCTGAGATTTTTAAATTGATTTGCCCGTGCAAATGTGTTAATTGTTAATGGTGTTAAATTCATAATAAAAAAAGCAGGCACAAGGAGAAGGCATGCCAAGTAAAAAACATATATTGATTGTTGATGATACCGAAGACAATATTCAAGTTGCGATGAGTGTCCTGGAAGAGGATGGTTATGATTTTTCTTTCGCTACGAATGGAGAGCAAGCCGTTTCTCTTGTTAAACAAAGCCCAGGAAAGTTCGATTTAATTTTGCTGGATATCATGATGCCCGACATTGATGGTT
>JASJGO010000142.1:0-4846 GCA_033791505.1 Cycloclasticus sp. | reverse complement strand
ACGGCGGATGGGGTAGGCAGTATTTTTGGCCAATTTGTAGCGGACCCGGAAAAATTATTAGCCTGGCATAGTTTGTTTATGATTTTGACTATGTTGATTGTTGCGCGTGGCATTAAAGGGCTGGAGCGAGCGGTTAAATTTTTAATGCCGGCGCTTCTGGCTATTTTAATTCTGCTGGTTGGTTATTCGATGAATCAAGGTGCGTTTCAGCAAGGGGTGTCATTTTTATTCAGTGCTGACTTTAGTAAGATTAATGGTGATGGCGTTTTAACAGCAATGGGGCATGCGTTTTTTACCCTTAGTTTGGGTATGGGTGCGATGATGATTTATGGCTCTTACTTACCTAAGCGCGTGTCTATCGGGTCAACGACGCTGATTATTGCTATGGCGGATACGGTCGTTGCATTGCTCGCTGGACTAGCCATTTTCCCTATCGTGTTTGCGAATGGTTTAGAGCCTGGTAGTGGTCCAGGGTTAATTTTCCAAACCCTGCCTATAGCCTTCGGTCATATGGCGTACGGTGCTTTTTTTGGAACCTTGTTTTTTCTATTGCTCGTTTTTGCCGCCTTATCATCATCCATATCGCTAATTGAACCTGCAGTAGCGTGGTTGGTTGAAAATAAAAAGATGAGCAGAATGCGCGCCTGTATTTTGTCTGGTTTATTGACCTGGCTGGTCGGTATAGGAAGCGTTTTGTCTTTTAATTTGACGGCAAAGGTAACCGTTTTCGATAAAACCTTTTTTGATGTTCTTGACTATTTAACGGCCAATATTATGTTGCCACTTGGGGGCTTGTTTATTGCTTTATTTGCAGGCTGGGTGATGAGCAAGGAAGTTAGCGCTGCTGAGCTAGACTTAAAACAACCCTATTTGTTCACGTTATGGCGCTTTTTAGTACGTTTTATTTCGCCAGTAGCGGTTATTATTGTGTTTTTAAATGTGGTCGGGCTGATATAACCAAATGCATAAGATTGAACGCAGTGCGCTTGTTAGACACTCAGCACAGAATATGTATCACCTAGTGAATGATGTGTCTTCATACCCTAAATTCCTTAAATGGTGTAAAAGCGCCCGAGTGTTAGCTGAAACGAGCGAAGAAATGACGGCAGAGCTTGAGGTTGCCTGGAAGGTTCTGCATAAAGTGTTTAGCACGAAAAACGAATTAAAAGCAGGTGAAAGCATTCGGCTGACTCTATTGTCCGGCCCCTTTGAATCGATGAGTGGTATCTGGAACTTCAAGCAACTTCGTGAAGATGCCTGTAAAATAACCATGGAAATTGAGTTTGAGTTTAAAAGCTCAGTGAGTAATTTTGTATTTTCTAGTATTTTTAACCAAATTTGTGGTTCATTGATGAACTCTTTTATTAAACGGGCGGATGAAGTTTATGGACAAAGTTGAAGTCGCTTATGCGACTCCGAAAAAGCAATTGATACTATCGGTGCCCTTTCAAACAGGCTTAACCGTTGAGCGTGCTATTGAGGCATCAGGAATATTACAACGCTTTAGCGAGATAAACCTTGGCACTAATGCGGTAGGAGTTTTTAGCAAGCCCTGCAAGTTAGATACAGAATTAAGGGCAGGAGACCGTGTGGAAATTTATCGACCATTAATAGCCGATCCGAAAGAGGTGAGACGCCAGCGCGCCGAGGCAGGGAAAGCAACTAAAAAAGGGGCTGGCTCTGCTAGCGGTTAAATAGGGCTTGAAATAACAGAGAAATAGATTATATTAAGATTTATGGAATTTAATCGCGCCAATGTAGTTTGCCAGATCACGTTTAGTGAGACGCGACCATGCTTATTAGTTCCCCCAAAATCGCTTCTTCTCAGTCGTCTCCGACTGCCGCTGCGCGGCTAAAAAATAATTCCTGGCGAGGTTGAAACGCGACTACCTATACGTAAAAACATGTCATTACAAAATGACATATGGAGTTTATAAATGAAAAAAGAAAAATTAATAATATTTGATACCACTTTGCGCGATGGTGAGCAAAGTCCCGGTGCAGCAATGACGCCTGATGAAAAACTAAGGATTGCTAAAGCGCTTGAGCGGATGAAGGTGGATGTCATTGAGGCGGGTTTTCCAGCTTCAAGTGAAGGTGATTTCGCTGCCGTTCAAGGTATCGCCAGGTCAGTAAAAGACAGCGTGGTTTGTGCGCTTGCCAGAGCGAATGATCTGGATATCAATAGAGCCGGCGAGGCACTTAAAGACGCCAACGCATCGCGAATTCATACCTTTATCGCCACGTCTCCCTTGCATATGCGTGAGAAATTGCAAATGACGCCAGATCAAGTGGTTGAACAGGCGGTTAAAGCGGTAAAACTTGCTCGACAATATACCGATAATGTTGAATTTTCTCCAGAAGATGCCGGCCGGTCTGAACTGGATTTCTTATGCCGTATTATTGAAGCGGCTATTAAAGCGGGCGCAACCACTATCAATATTCCCGACACCGTTGGGTATAACTTGCCTGAGCAGTATGGCAATACCATCAGGCAGTTGATAGAACGCGTGCCAAATGCAGGAAAAGCCATTTTCTCGACCCATTGCCACGATGACCTGGGTTTAGCCGTTGCCAATTCATTGGCCGGTGTAATGAATGGCGCTCGTCAGGTTGAATGTTCAATTAATGGCTTGGGTGAGCGGGCCGGTAATGCCGCGCTTGAAGAAATTGTTATGGCAGTACGTACCCGTCAGGATTTATTACCGTGTGATGTGGGGCTTGATACGACGCAAATCATGACGTGCTCAAGGCTAGTGTCTGGGATTACCGGTTTTGCGGTACAGCCGAATAAGGCGATCGTTGGTGCGAATGCCTTTGCACATGAGTCGGGTATTCACCAGGACGGTGTATTAAAAGCCCGCGAAACGTACGAAATTATGCGCGCCGAAGACGTGGGCTTAAGTTCGAATAGATTGGTCTTAGGAAAGTTATCCGGGCGTAGTGCGTTTAAGAACCGTTTGGAAATATTGAATATCACCATAGACAGTGAGCAGGAGCTGAACAAGGCTTTCCGTAAATTCAAAGACTTAGCCGACAAAAAATCAGAAATTTTTGACGAAGATATCCAGGCGCTATTGTCGGATTTCAAAGCGGAAGAGAGCATGGATGAGATGGTTAAGCTCATTTCTGTTAAGGCGCGCTCTGAAACGGGAGAAATTGCCGAAGCAAGAATTACCTTGACGGTTGATGAGGAAGAAAAAACGGCCACTGCTAACGGCGGAGGCCCAGTTGACGCAGCGTTTAAGGCTATTGAAGCAATGGTCTCAAGTGGTGCTAATTTACAGCTTTATTCGGTCAGTAATGTAACACAAGGTACCGATTCACTGGGTGAAGTTGCCGTCAGGCTTGAAAGAGGTGGGCGTATTGTTAATGGCCACGGTGCGGATACAGATATCGTGATTGCTTCGGCAAAAGCGTATGTCAATGCGCTTAATCGCTTATTGGTCCCAAGTGATCGGGTGCACCCGCAGCTATATGAAGGTGTTTAAGTAAGAAGGTCTATCGTAATAAAGCCTGATTCATATCAGGCTTTATTTTGCCTGCAAATCAGCTAACGGGTTTGGTTTCTGATAACAGAAAATGTCCTCTCGCTAAGGCGATAGGTTTATCGATATCTTCCTGCCAAATTTTTACATTACATAAGGCGACGCGGCGACCTAAGCGAGTCGTATCACACTGAGAATAGGTCGTAATGGCTTGTCCCGGACGTAAATAATCAATCGAGAAGTCGATAATCTTGGGTATGTTCACGAGTTCAATCGCCCATAATAAATGCAATAACGCGGCGTTTTCCATAAAGCCTGCTATAGCGCCACCGTGTAAGGCAGGTATGCTTGGGTTGCCAATATTGCTGTCTTTAAACGGTAGACTCGATACGATATTGCTACCGACCAAGCTGGTTTCTACGCCAATAAAATTGGCATAAGGAATAAGCTTAACTATCGCCTCAAAATCGTTGCGTTCTTTTAATGTATTTATTTGTTTAACAATGTCCATGCTAGGTCACGGGAAATTCTGTATTTGAGCGCATAAAAGTGGCCAGTGCAGTGGCAATGGGATTTTTTATATCGTCGGTGAAAACGCTAGCGCGAACAAATGCAATAGTATGGGTTAATCGATAACACTCGGCGGTGGCGTGAACATCCTCACCGGAGGCAGCAGGGCACATATAGTCGACCCTGAGGTCCAAAGTAGCTAATGAGCGCAAACTATTTTGTGCCTGAAAGATCGCCGCGCCACAAGCCGTATCAATAAGTGTGGTAATGGCGCCACCATGAATAAAACGATTCACCGGGTCGCCGATAATTTCTTCACTAAACGGTAGCTTTAAGGTGACAAAATGGCCTTCGGCTGAAACAAGTTGAAGCTTAAGTTTTTCTGCGTGAGGCGTTTCGTTAATTCTGCGAAGAAAAGGGTTAACGGGCATGTTAATGCTTTTCTTCGTATTCGATACCTAGTGTATGCAATGCATTTTCAATAAAGCCTTTTTCTCTGACTTTTCGTTTTGGGACATCAACCACTTCGGTGTTGACCATCATGGGTTTGAATTCGTTACTCGGTTTGAAGTTACCCTTTAAACTGGCGAGTTTGTCACCGTCAAAAATAACGGTAATTCGTTCTTGCTCTTTTCGTTTGCCAGCCTGATCGAGGGTATAAAAATAATCCCAGCGATCGGTATGAAATGGGTCAACCAATAAAGGTGTGCCAAGAAGGAATTTGACTTGCCTCTTGTCCATACCAGGCCTTAGCTGATCCACCATTTCTTGAGTAACAATATTACCCTGTTTAACGTTGATTTTATAAACGCCGGGAAGGTCGCTGGCGACGGAGCGCATTTTATTAT
>JASJGO010000141.1:0-4302 GCA_033791505.1 Cycloclasticus sp. | reverse complement strand
TATTTCGCCTGAGTTAGCTGAAGAACTCTCTCAGCTCGCCGCCGAGAATAAAATCGAGCATATCGAGCGATCTTTTAAGCTGGGCGATTCACGTTCTTACACCTTGGTTATTTGCGCCACCAATGACCCAGAAATTAACGTTCAGGTGTCTAACGACGCTCAGCAAAATAATATTCCTGTAAACGTTGTAGATCAACCCGAACTGTGTAGTTTTATTTTTCCTGCGATTATCGACCGTTCTCCGATCACTATCGCCGTTTCCAGCGCTGGCGTCGCTCCCGTTCTTTCACGGATGCTGCGTGCAAAACTAGAAACGCTACTCCCGCACGCCCTGGGCAATCTGGCAGGGTTAGCGGCTAAGTTCCGCCAGGCGGTTAAAGACCACTTTGTAAACGCTGAGCAACGTCGTATTTTCTGGGAAAGTATTTTTGAAGGTCAGGTCGCCGACCTGTGTTATCAAGGGCAATATAAAAAAGCTGAAGCCGCTCTGCAAGAAAGACTAAATCAAACGGTTGATACGCCCGCACCTGGAAAGGTTTATCTGGTTGGCGGCGGGCCTGGTGACCCCGAGCTACTGACTCTGAAGGCCTTACGAATTCTCCAGCTAGCAGATATTGTTGTTTATGACAGGCTGGTATCACCGGCTGTACTTAACCTGGCTCGTAGAGATGCCGAGCGAATTTATGTAGGTAAAAAACGTAGTGATCATAGTGTTCCTCAGGAGAGCATTAACGCCTTGCTCATTAAGTTAGCAAAGCAAGGAAAGCGTGTCGTCAGGCTTAAAGGGGGTGATCCGTTTATGTTTGGTCGTGGCGGAGAAGAAATAGAAACACTGGTTGATGAAAATATTGCCTTTGAAGTGGTTCCTGGAATAACCGCTGCCTCAGGCTGCGCCAGCTACTCAGGCATTCCGTTAACCCATAGGGATCATGCGCAATCGTGCATGTTTGTCACTGGGCATCTAAAAGATAACACCGTCAATTTAGACTGGGATCAGTTGGCAAAGCCCAATCAAACCATTGTTATTTACATGGGCCTGATTGGCTTACGCCAGATAAGCGAAAAACTTATCGCCCGAGGCTTAGCCGCCGACACACCGGTCGCCCTGATTCAAAAAGGCACGACAGCTGAACACATGGTCATTATTTCAGACCTAACAAATATTGCGGATAAAATTGATATCATTAAACCAAAACCACCCACCTTGATAATAATTGGTTCTGTCGTCACGCTTCACAACAAACTTAACTGGTTACCATAACAACTATGTCTTTTATAAAAACTGGTCAGCTGAATATGCATTATGAGCATCAGGCCAACGGCGACACCCCGATTATTTTGCTACACGGTAACTTTGGCAGCTGGCATTATTGGCAGCCATTTTTACAACACTTACCCAGCGGCTATAACGCTTATGCACCTGACTTTAGAGGTTGTGGCGACAGCGATGTAAGCGATAGCAGTTATGATATAAAAACGCTCAGCCAGGACATTTTACTTTTTGCTGACCAGTTAAAACTGGAAAAATTTCATTTAGTAGGGCACTCCTTGGGCGGGGCTGTAGCACAAGAACTCGCTGCAAACTCAGCAGGTCGTATCCTCACCTTAACGCTAGTCGCACCTGCCCCAGCAAGCGGCTTAAAAGCACTACATAAGTCTACTTTATCCAATCCATTTTTATCCTCCAAAAATATTTTTGGTTTTCTGGACAACGTCGGACTGAAAAGAAAAACCCTGGCGGCTCTGTTTAAAAAATCTATGCCCGGGCTTAGGGATAATGAAGCCTATCTTAAGATGCTCGTTGATGACGCGATCAAAATGGATATTAAAGCGTTTGATGGTTTTATAGCCACGCTACGCACATGGAATGGTAGTGCGTTACTCCAGCACTTCGATTTTCCTGTTTTAATTATGTACGGCGATTTAGACCCCGTCATTCCGTTGCAACCTCTAATTAAGATGCAACAAGAAATAAAAGATTGTCGCTTGTATACGTTTAAGGGTATTGGTCACTCTCCTCAGTTAGAGAACCCATCCGCCTTTAATGCCGTGTTGTCTGAGTTTTTACGCGGCGAAAAACTAGCCCCCCCTGTCGACAACAGCATAATGACTAAACCATCCCCATTAATAGACAAGTTAAAGCTTAAATTTAGACGTTTTTTAAAAAAAATAAACTACCATTAAATAATGAAGAAACTCACCCAACTTCTTACCTTAATTTATTTTTTTATTCTACTCTCTGCCTGTCAATACGAAAGCGTTGCCGAAAAAACGTGGACTCACAGTGAAAAATCGCTTTTTACCGCCTCCTATTCTAAAGATGGTCAATACGCATTAGTGGCCGCCACAGGCGGCCCAGCGCACCTGATTGAGACATCCTCCAACACACCTCTTCACCAATGGCAGCACACCGAAAGTAATGACGGCATCATAGCCTCAGCCATTTCAGCAAATAATAAATTCGCCATAACAGCTGAGAAAAACTCTTTAGCCCTTTGGGAAACCGTGAGCGGGAAGATCATCGGTTACTGGGATTTCCCAACCATTACTGACATCGCCATTTCAGCCGGTGGTAAGCGTGCCCTTATCAGCATGGAAAGTAACGAGGCTTATTATTTTGACCTGTATTTCGGCAAGGTCATTTACACCTTTGAGCACGATGGCATCATTAATACCGTAGCTCTATCGAACAACGGCGAATACGCCCTTACCGGGGGAAATGACCATCACGCTAAATTATGGAACTTGAAAACAGGCCAATTAGCCCAACAATGGAGCCATAGCTTTAAGGTATTTAAGGTCGCCTTATCCGATAACGGGCGCTACGCCATGACGAACGCCTCATTACGTAAGACACGGCTATGGGACACACAAACTGGCGCATTGCTTAGCCAACTTCCAATGAGGTACATGACCGTCTCGGCGGGTGTGTTTTCGCCAGACTCCGAATCGTTACTGACCGGCAGGCCTAATCAGCGCATTGACTTATGGGACGTTAAAACGGGCGAGTTGTTAAATACCTGGCTGCCACAACAGCGTAATTTTTGGCTGCATGAAACCGCCGTCATTATCGCCCTTGCCTTCTCGCCCGATGGGCTATCTTTTTTTAGCGAAGCCACAAACGGCATCGCACAAAAATGGAAAATTTCAAAAAAATAAACGTTTAATTTTTCTTTTGGCCGTATTTAACCTATAAAACATGGCTTTCCTTGGCTTACACCATCTTCGTTTTCCGTTTGGTATTCCAATCAATTCAAGGCACGATTTATAACGACATAATTTTTCACAAAAAATCGGGGCCTAAGCCCCGTTTTTTTAATGCCATTAATCAACGCAGCTAGTTTTTAACACTTAACTCTACACGACGATTTTTAGCTCGACCTTCTTTAGTGCCGTTATCAGCAATCGGCTTGCTTTCACCGTACCCGACTGAAGTTAACTTACTAGCATCGCAACCATGCGTAACCATAAAGCTACGAACTGATGCGGCACGTCGTTCAGATAAGTCCTGATTATAACTATCTAAGCCTTGAGAATCGGTGTGCCCACTAATAACTAAATTTACATCCGCGTGGTGTTTATGGTGGGCCATTGCAATGGGTAGCAAGATAGCTTTTGCTGACTCCGTTAGTGCAGCTGAAGCCGTGTGAAAGTTCACCCCTTCAAGAACGAGCGCCTCTGCGCAGCCCAGAGCATTTACTTTTGCACCAGGGGCGGAATTTGGGCACTGATCCTTATAATCAGCAACGCCATCGCCATCACTATCTAGCGTACAACCTTTACTATCAACAACCGCGCCCGCTGGTGTGTTTGGGCATTCGTCGTGAGTATCAACCACACCATCACCATCGGTGTCGGGAGCCGGCGGAGCCGTTTCTTCTTGAGCCGCATTGCCACAAATCAAGCCGCCAACAGTCCCACCTACTACGGTACCAACCGCCGCCTCACCCGCCGCTTCAACAAATGCACCCGCTGCGCCGCCTAGTAAAGCACCCGCAATAGCACAGTTTTGCCAGCTTTCTGTTTCAACCGTAGCACAGCCGGTTGACAATATAGCCGCAGCCATCATCGCAGTGATTTTTTTATACATGTTCATTTGCCTCTCCATTGTAATCATTAGTTAAATTTGCTCCCTACCCGATGATTTTATCCTAAACCCGTTAAACGTCAATAAAAGCACTAAAGGTAATTACAAGTGTTTTTTTGCAGTATGTTTCAGCTGAATCAAAATTTGTCATAAAAATGAAACTATTAGTTTAGCAGACGCTGTTGAACTCAATTTTAATGCGCAAAAAAAACGGG
>JASJGO010000140.1:0-10522 GCA_033791505.1 Cycloclasticus sp. | reverse complement strand
GCCATCGCTATTCCTGCTTATCAGGACTACACTATTAAATCTCGTATATCTGAAGGTGCATCTCTATCGGGTGCCTTCAAAACGGCTATTGAAGTATATTGGAGTGAGACGGGGACCCTTGCAGGTTTTACCGACAATGATGTTAACAATGCTTTAATAGGTACTACTGCCGTGAGTGGTGAATACGTTTCGTCTATTTTGATTCAAACTGAAGGCACTCCAGCTCGCCCTCAACTTGAGATTACATTACGCAGCGGCACCAATAAAATTGGTAACGAAGATGGCAAATGCTTTAGATATGTACCAGCACCAACGGCTGGCATTGGTTCCAACTTACGATGGACTGTCGAAAACACAGCCCCAATATGTGCAGCTGGAGGCGTCAACGACAAGTACAAACCAAAAACATAATATGTTATGAATGAAAAAGGCGGCGGCAACGCCGCCTTTTTTTTGCTCTCAAATGCTAAACAAATTAACCCCATTTAAGCTTTTAATCGTTAGCAGCATTATTGCTGCCATTTTTCTTGTTTACTGGCCTGGCGTCACAGGGCCTTTTATATTTGATGATTTAACCAGTATTACCAATAATTCGTTAATACAAATTGAAGAACTAAACAGCTCAAACCTCTATTCAGCCGCAACATCAGGCAATGCCGGCCCATTTAAACGCCCCATCGCCATGTTAAGTTTTGCACTGAACTATTATTTTGCCGGTGGATACGACGCCTATTCTTTTAAGCTGACCAATATCGTTATCCATTGCATAAACGCCCTATTGCTTTTTGTTTTATGCCAACAGCTTTTTAAACGAACAACCCTCAGCACCACCAATCAACCAGGCGAGAATTCACTTTATTTTTTCTGGCTTTCTGCAGGTATTTCTATATTTTGGGCGCTTCACCCCATTAATTTGACTAGCGTTTTATACGTGGTGCAGCGTATGACCTCGCTGAGCACCCTATTTAGCCTGGGATGTGTAATTTTATATCTATCGGGCCGCAACCGAATAATTGCTAATAGTACGAACTGGCGAAGCATAGGTTTCTTTATTGGCAGCGCGATCAGTCTTACGCTGGCCCTATTTAGCAAAGAAAACGCACTTTTAATTCCACTCATTATTCTACTCATTGAAGCCACGCTGTACCCGCAAGCACTCCCGTGGACGTACTTTCGTCAACTCAGCCAAAATAAACGTTTATTGACGTGGGCATTATTAATCGTGGCCGGTTCTTTTGCCTTATTGGCTGCTATTGAATATGCAGAAGGTGGTTTTCAAAGCCGGCCCTTTAACATGCTCGAGAGGGTGCTAACCGAAAGTCGCGTTATTTGCTTTTATATCGGATTAATATTCATACCACGTATCAACGGCTTTGGGCTTTTTCACGATGATATAGCCTTATCTACGTCATTGACGTCTCCCTGGACTACCATTCCATCAATACTTTTCATCATCGCTTTAATAGCTTCAGCTTTTTACTTTAGAAAAAAGAATCCGTTATACGCGCTCGGCATCGGCTGGTTTTTTATTGGCCATTTACTTGAATCCACGATATTTCCATTGGAAATCGCGCACGAACATCGAAATAACCTGCCATCCATCGGGCTTATATTGGCAGCTATTTCATTAACACCCCACGCTGCCTTCAACAACAAAAAATTGATTGCTGGCTTTCTGTTAGTCGCCCTGATACTGGGCAGCACCACCTGGCTAAGGGCAAAGCAATGGGGCAACTATCAGAGCCTTGCCTATTACGAAGCATCACACCACCCCAACTCGCCAGCTATACAGGCGCTACTCAGTAACGCCTCCAACCAGGCCGGCGATATAGACGTCGCGACTGAAGCCATTAAAAAAGCAATGGAGTTAGAGCCAAACGAAACCGCCTATGCAATGCATTACCAAAATATACTGGCGATATATAACAAACCGATACCATCTGAGCTACAACAAGAGACCCTACGTCGCATTAAAGCCAATCGCCTCACACCATCCACACAATTAGCATTAAATCAAATTGGTGGCTGCCTAGAAAAGGCACCCTGCGCACCGTTAAAAAACAATTATCTCGAATGGCTTGATGCAGTTATAAAGAAACAACCTAACAACGCGACATACTACTATCTAAGAGGCAAAGCAAAAAGAGCACTAAATGACGACCTGGCAGCGCTCAATGATTACCAACGCGCACATGAGATAAATACAAAATTATTAAACCCTTTATGGGAAATGGTCGATATTCTGCTGCGAGTTGGCCAGATAACTCAGGCCGAAGAAGTAGTTGGCTGGATTGAAAGTGCCAACGAAAAAACGACGTTTAGACGTGATAAAGAAATTGAACAGCTGAAACAACTCATCAGCACGATTAAATCAAATCGCACGCGTACTGAGTAAGTAAATTACAGTTACATCACTCCGGCTAGCTTAGAACAGCGACAACATACTATCCAGCGCTTTTTTAGCCATCACTTTATCGTCTTCGGCTACTTGAATTTGATTCACCACATTACCGTCCACCAAATTCTCAAGCACCCAGGCTAAATGCTGGGGGTCGGTTCTAAACATGGTAGAACACATCGCTACGGTGGGCGACATAAAGTGGACTTCTTTTTTTTGGTCTTTTACTTCTTCTTTTAAGCGATTAACCAGATTCAGCTCGGTCGCCACTAACCAACGAGTATTGGGCTTCGCTTCGCGGACAGTTTTTAGAATCATTTCGGTTGAGCCCACGTAGTCGGCTTTTTCGCAGACTTCAAAATTGGCTTCTGGGTGCGCGATAACGATCGTTTCCGGGTATTTCTTTTTAAAATCATCAATTTGATTTGCCTGGAACATCTGGTGTACCGAGCAGAAACCCTTCCAAAGGATCATTTTAGCGTTTTTAATTTGTTCTTTTGTTAAGCCGCCCATCGGCTGGTTAAAGTCCCATACGACCATTTCCTCCAGCGGAATACCCATTCGATAACCGGTATTTCTACCGAGGTGTTCGTCGGGGAAAAATAGAATTTTTTCGCGCTTTGCAAAACACCAGTCCAGCACCTGTTTGGCGTTCGATGAGGTACAGACGATGCCTTCGTGTCGACCGCAAAACGCCTTTAAATCAGCGGCTGAATTGATATACGTCACTGGCGTTACCTGCTCATCGGCATTGAGCACAGAATTAAGCTCGTTCCAACTGCGTTCAACGTTCCTGCTATTCGCCATATCGGCCATTGAGCAACCCGCCGCCAGGTCTGGCAAGATGGTGATTTGCTCAGGGCGAGACAAAATAACGGACACTTCAGCCATAAAGTGTACACCACAAAAAACGATGAATTCCGCCTTTGAATCGGCGGCGTGTCGCGACAGCTTTAACGAATCACCGCTAAAATCAGCGTGCTTAAACACTTCATTACGCTGGTAGTGATGCCCTAAAATAACGCATCGATCGCCTAGCTTTTTCTTAGCCTCAATAATGCGTTGATCGCATTCACTATCGTCTAATAATGAATAGTCTTGAATGGCGCGTACAACTGCTGACATAGTCTTCTCCGTTATTCCGGGTTGACGATAGGTGGCTTTCTTAAACGAATACCCAGTTCTTTTAACTGCGCATCGCTCACCATCGCTGGTGCGTTAGTTAATGGACACGCGGCCGTTTGTGTTTTTGGAAAGGCCATCACGTCTCTAATGGTTGAAGAGCCTGACATTAACATCACCAGGCGATCAAGACCGAAAGCGATACCACCATGTGGTGGACAACCGTACTTAAGTGCGTCTAGTAAAAAGCCAAATTTCTCTTTTGATTCTTCGGCAGGCATTCCCAATAAATCAAACACCACTTGCTGCATCTCAGTTTTGTGAATACGAATGGAGCCACCGCCTACTTCGGTACCATTTAGCACTAGATCGTACGCTCTGGATAATGTTTTACCTGGATTAGCCTGTAAAGCTTCGGCGTCGCATGAAGGCGCTGTAAAGGGGTGGTGTAAAGCGGTCCAGCGATTAGATTTCTCATCCCAGTCAAACATCGGGAATTCAATAACCCAAACAGGCTTCCATTTACCTTCGAGTAAGCCCTGGTCCTGACCCATTTTATCTCGTAAAGCGCCAATAGCTTCGTTGACGATTTTAGTTTTATCCGCGCCGAAAAATACAATATCACCGCTTTGCGCTTCAGTACGTTGCATGATGTTTTCTACCACCTCATCAGGCAAGAATTTCAGGATAGGCGATTGCAAACCTTCCATACCCGCAGCACGGTCGTTGACCTTAATGTATGCCAACCCTTTTGCGCCGTAGATACTGACAAACTTGGTGTAACCATCAATATCTTTGCGGCTAAGACTGCTCGCACCCGGCACTTTAAGCGCAACGACACGCCCATCTTCGCTATTAGCGGGGCCGGCAAATACTTTAAACTCAACCGATTGCATTAAATCACCCACGTCGGTTAATACCAGTGGATTACGTAAATCAGGTCGATCCGTGCCGTACAGATGCATAGACTGTTCGTACGTTATTTGCGGAAATTGCTCAGGTAATTGAACGTCGATGACCTGATCAAACAGGCGACGAATCATACCTTCCATCAAACCCATTATTTCAGTTTCGTCCAGGAAGGACGTTTCAATATCAAGCTGGGTAAATTCGGGCTGGCGATCCGCCCTTAGGTCTTCATCACGGAAACAACGAACCACCTGGTAATAACGATCCATACCAGCGATCATCAATAGTTGTTTAAATAACTGAGGCGACTGAGGCAGTGCGAAAAAGCTGTTTTCGTGGGTACGGCTAGGCACCAGATAATCACGCGCACCCTCGGGGGTTGCCTTGGTTAGAAAAGGCGTTTCAATTTCATAAAAACCTTCATCTTCTAAAAAACGGCGCAAATTTAAAGTAACGTCGCGACGCAGACGAATTTTTCCCAGCATCTCAGGGCGACGAAGATCAATATAACGGTAACGCAAACGCGTTTCCTCGTTCACTTCGACGTCGCCGTCCACTTGGATAGGCGGCGTTTCTGAACGATTAAGAACCTCTAACTCCAGCCCTAATATTTCAATTTGTCCGGTTTTCATTTTCACGTTGACCGTTCCTTCTGGTCTTGGACGAACGCGGCCTTTAAGCTTTAACACGTACTCGCCACGCACACTTTCTGCTAGCGCAAATGACTCGGCACGATCGGGGTCAAACACCACCTGCACAATGCCTTCGCGATCGCGCAAGTCTATAAATATAACGCCGCCGTGGTCACGACGCCTATGCACCCAGCCGCAAATTTCAACCTCGTTACCCAGGTCGCTTTCGTTAATTTCGCCGCAATAATGGCTACGCATCATGATCTATTCCTTACTGTAGTGTTTGTTTGAATAGCTTGTTAGCTATCGCTTTATTTCTTTTTATCGCCCGACTTATTCTCGGGGCTTTTTGCCGAGCCTTCGGCTAAGTTCTTCTTATTGCCACTTTTAAAGTCCGTTTCATACCAACCCTGTCCTTTTAAACGAAATCCCGCTGCGGAAATTAATTTTGTTAAGGCTTCTTTAGCGCACTCGGGGCACTTTGTTAACGGCTCATCGCTGATTTTTCGCAGCACGTCGCAGGTGTGTCCACATGCTTTACATTGATATTCATAAATAGGCATATCGTTCACTTCACTCCAAATCAAACTCTGAATATTTATACGCGCGTTATAAACGCACTTTTCACGGAACTGGGTATTTTCCGTGATTTGCAAGGCCTATAGCAAGCAATGTATGTAAAATAAGCTCAATTTAATTAATTCGACTTAATTACAAACCAATATGACGACTCAACTAAACATCACAAAACCCGACGATTGGCATTTGCACCTTCGTGATGGCGAAGCCTTGCAAACGACCGTCGCTTTTAGCGCTCGACAATGCCAACGGGCCATCATTATGCCCAACTTAGCTGAACCTATTATTAATGTTGAATTAGCACTGGCCTATCGACAACGGATTTTAGACGCCAAACCCAAGGGCAGTAGCTTTCAACCGTTAATGACGATTTATCTGACCAATAACACCTCGGTCAACGATATTAGGCTTGCCAGCCAAAACGAGCACCTTTTTGCCGCCAAACTCTACCCCGCCGGTGCCACCACCCATTCATCCAATGGCGTTACCGATATAAAGGCCTTGTCGCCGGTACTGGAGGAAATGCAAACACGCCAACTGCCTTTATTGGTTCATGCAGAAGTGTCCGATCCAGACATCGATATTTTTGATCGCGAGCAAGTCTTTATTGATCGGCATTTATCGGCCATCAGGCAACAGTTCCCAGAACTTCGCATCGTTTTAGAGCACGCAACGACTCGACAAGCGATTGATTTTGTCGCAAGCCACGAACATACCGCCGCGACGCTAACCCCTCAACATCTTTTATTTAACCGCAACGATTTATTAGCTGGTGGCATTCGGCCACATAATTACTGCCTACCCGTTTTAAAGCGCGAGACACATAGATTGGCTCTGGTTAAAGCCGCCACCAGTGGCAGCCCGAAATTCTTCCTGGGAACCGATAGCGCCCCCCACACCACACAGGCAAAAGAAGCCAGTTGCGGTTGCGCGGGCTGTTTTACCGCATACGCGGCTATAGAGCTTTATGCCGAAGTTTTTGAAAAAGAAAATGCGCTGGACAAGCTTGAAGGCTTCAGTAGCTTTTATGGCCCTGACTTTTACCAGTTACCCAGAAATAACGAAAAAATAACGCTCATTAAAGAAGAATGGACGGCTCCCGTTCACTATCCTTTGGGCAAACAAACCATCGTGCCGTTTAGGCAAGATAAGCCCTTACAATGGAGAATTAAATAACATTTTTTTAAAAACCTAACCGTCAATAAAAAAGCCCCTTTGAAAGGGGCTTTTTTGTCAGTAGCTATTCGTCAAAAATATCGTCATCATCCATCGGCGGATTGCCGTCATAAATCAAATACTCACGACGCTGTAGATAGCCACTGCGCCTAAAGTTATATGGATCTAAAGACGCCTGGTCAACCACCTTTTTAGTACTGATAACATCGGCTCGATCATCTATCCCTTCTAAGGCAATGGCTGCCCACATCGCATCAGAGTCATCTATCTGCTGAATCGGATTAACAAACCAATCGGCATACAAACCGAGCGCATCACGTAAATTACTGGGGCCTAAGATTGGCAGAACGATATAAGGCCCCGTTCCTACGCCGTAAACACCCAGCGTTTGACCAAAATCTTCTTTATGTTTTGGCATACCCATATCGGTCGCCATATCAGCAAACCCAAGCACCCCTATGGTGCTGTTTACTAGTACTCGCCCACCGTCTGAAACCGCTTGATTGAGTTTTAATTGCAAGATGTCATTAACGAAAACGACCACATCGTCTAAATTGCTAAAAAAGTTTGAAATTCCTCTATTAACAATGTTTGGCGTAACGTATTGATAGCCTTTAGCAACCGGCTCAAGAACGTATTCATCAGCCTTTTCGTTAAATTGAAATACACCTCTATTAACAAACTCTAAAGGATCATTATCTTCCTGAGACGCGATCGATGCACAACCCGACAATAAGGTAACGCTAACCATCGCAATACTAACAAATCCATTTTTTAAATACTTTCTATATCCCACAAGCCTGTCTCCCCCAAAATTAAGATCACTTTTATCAAGTCGTCTGCTGGTCGTTGTTTTATTATAGACGAATATATTTGTAATATTACCTTAGAGCGTATGCCTAATCAAAAAAATAAAACCATGTCTGCCCGTTTTCGCAGTTATTTACCCGTCATTGTTGATATTGAAACAGCGGGGTTTAATGCTAATACCGACGCCTTACTGGAAATGGCCGTTGTCATACCCGCCATGGACGAAGATGGCCGGCTTTTTATTCAGTCCTCCCACCGCGAACACGTGATTCCATTTGAAGGAGCAAACCTCGAACCCGCCGCTCTCAAGTTTAATGGCATTGATCCCTATCACCCCTTTCGATTAGCGATTAATGAAAAAGACGCCCTTAAAAAACTATTCACCCCTGTTCGACTGGCCATTAAAGAGCAACTCTGCACGCGCGCTATTTTGGTAGGGCATAACCCTGCTTTTGATATCGGCTTTATGAACGCCGCCGTCACACGTACGAATTTTAAACGCAATCCATTTCATCCGTTCAGTACGTTTGATACCGCCACACTAGGCGGACTGGCTTACGGGCAAACCGTGCTCGCAAAGGCAGCAAAAGCCGCCGGCATGGAATGGGACAGCGAGCAGGCTCACTCAGCGCTCTATGACGCCGAACAAACCGCTCTTTTATTTTGTAGTATTGTTAATCAGTGGGATTCGCTTAATGGTTAACCGCTACATCTCCAAGCAAGGTTTTTAATTCACCGCTCTCATACATTTCAATTAGTATATCCGCGCCACCAACCAGCTCACCCTTGACGTACAATTGCGGGAACGTAGGCCAATTGGAATATGTTTTTAAACCTTCTCTGATATCGGCGTCATCCAAAATATTCACATAAGCAAATTCTTTTTCACAGGCCTGTAGAATTTGCACGACTTTGCTAGAAAACCCACACTGTGGGAAATAAGGCGTTCCTTTCATATACAACAAAACAGCGTGGCCATTTAATTGCTCTTCAATTCGTTCGTTAATAGTCATTACATTCACCACTCTAAAAAATTTGTTCGATTATACTCTTTTTATTCAACTTACTCTTCAAATCCGTAACCCCCACCACCCGGTGTTTTAATCGTTAAACGATCCCCAGCCTTAACCTCAACGCTCACTTTCCCCGGCAAAGCTTTTCCGTTCAGCTGGTTTTCACCGAGCGCACCATTTTTGCCACCTAACAGGCCCCAGGGTTGATATTGCCTACGTTCCGTCAATAAAGTAACCTGCGCTGGCCGCAAAAAGCTCATTTCACGAACTAGGCCGTCACCACCTTTATGCCGGCCAGCACCTCCTGAACCGGTTCGAATCTGATATCGCTCAATCCTTACCGGATAATGCATTTCTAATGACTCGATGGGCGTATTTAAGGTATTCGTCATATGCGTTTGAACGCCAGACAGGCCAGCATGCAAGGCGCCCCCACCCATGCCACCACCAATGGTTTCGTAATAATTCCAACTAGCCTTCTTTGTTTTAACGCCCATCGCAACATTATTCATGCTGCCATGACTAGCGGCTGGGATTTGATCTGGAATTGCTTTTGCGAGCGCCCCCATCACAACATCAACGAGTCGAGTACTGGTTTCAACATTACCCGCCGCCACGGCAGCCGGCTTAACGGCATTTACCAGTGAGCCAATTGGTGCTTTAATTTCAAGTCGTCTATACACGCCAAAACACGCTGGGGTATTGGCTGGCATTAAACACCTGAAGACATAATAGACCGCCGCCGCTACCACCGATAATGGACAATTAATATTGCCTTTAACTTGTGGCGAAGTGCCCGAAAAATCGGCCAGCACGGCGCCCGACTGAATAGTTAACGCCAGTTGTATTTTTATATTTTCAGCGCCCAGGCCGTCGTCATCCATAAGGTCTTCAAAACCGTAATGCCCGTCTGGAATGCTGCGTAACAACTGTTCCATCAGCCGATCGCCGTAGTCATTCAAGTCGTTTATGGCTAAATCGTATTCCCCTTTTCCATACGCTGTAACAATTGATAAAAGCCTTTCAGCACCACGCTGGTTAGCACTGATCTGAGCGTTGAAGTCACCCACCGATTCAACTGAATGGCCTAACGAACGCATAATTTCATCGAATTCAACCGAGGTTTCATGCTTTCGCATGATCTTTTGCGGTGCAATAAGCACACCTTCTTGCTCCAGATGCGTTGCTAGTGGCATAGAGCCCGGCGTATCAGAACCAATATCTGCGTGATGGGCCCTATTGGCAACGAAACCAAGCAGACGCTCACCATCATGCACCGGACATACCAGGGTGACATCAGGCAAATGGGTGCCGCCAAGATAAGGATCGTTAAACGCTACCATATCTCCCGATTGCCAGTCGAAACGATCAACAACGCCCTGCATCGCATACGCCATACTGCCCAAATGAACGGGTATATGAGCTGCCTGGGAGCATAATTGCCCCCGCAAATCGAAGACGGCGCAAGAAAAGTCCAGCCGGTCTTTTATGTTCGGTGAGAAAGCGGCGCGCTGTAAAACCGCGCCCATCTCATCACAAACCGACTCAATCCGACTTGAAAAAATACTTAGTTCAATGGTATTCATTACAGATTAGTTGCTGATTTTCATAAGGATAATTATAATAGCCCATTCATAAAAAGGGCGGTCTTATTAGATCGCCTTTATTTTTACTTATCTCTCATTGCAAGGTCGCTTATGCACAACCATATTATGCCAACTTACGCCTCTTTGCCCGTTCGCTTTATCAAAGGCGATGGCGCCTGGCTGTGGGACGACAAAGGAAATAAATACCTCGACGCCTTATCGGGTATAGCCGTTTGCGGTCTGGGACACGCGCACCCCGAAGTGGCTGCCGCGATCTGCGAGCAAGCCAACACCTTG
>JASJGO010000139.1:0-3642 GCA_033791505.1 Cycloclasticus sp. | reverse complement strand
TTCAAAATCTAAGGTTTTAGCGGGTGAGATAACTAAAAACATTATATGTACTCATAATTGTTATATTCAAGTGGCATTGTACGATGATAAAAAAATAATTGTAAACGTAAATGCCGTACGCAATTACGCCATAAGTTAGTTGATAAGGTTTCACATATTGTTGGTGAAAAAAATCAGTCCCTGATATCAGTTTATACTTCTCCTTCAACCCGTTTTAATTGACTCAAAACATGAAATCTTATATATTGCACTGCAGTATTTTGTGTATTGTTAATAATTTATGAGGTTCCGAATATGAGTAATTCTATTGCCCTGGTAACGGGTGGATTAGGCGGTATTGGTACAGAGATTTGCAGAAAGTTATCAAAAAATGGATTTACCGTCGTTGCTACAACATTTAGTAAAGAAATTGAAAAGGCTGACGAATGGATTGCGGAGCAAAAAGAAGCCGGTTTTGACTTTTTGGTAGAAGAGGCGGATGTCACGGATTTTGAAGCTTGTGCTGCAATGATCAAGCGCGTTGAAGACGAAACGGGTCCTATCAATGTGTTAGTTAATTGTGCGGGTATAACGCGCGATGGTTTCTTAAAAAATATGGACGAATCTAATTGGGATGCCGTTCTGTCGACTAATTTAGACGGCGTTTACAACATGACTAAAAATGTATTGGACTTTATGTTGTCCAGAAATTTTGGTCGTATTATTAATATCTCTTCCGTTAATGGTCAACGTGGTCAATTTGGCCAAACTAATTATTCAGCGGCTAAAGCCGGTATGCATGGTTTTACTATGGCGCTGTCGCAAGAAGTCGCTCGTAAAGGTATTACAGTCAATTCAGTTAGTCCGGGTTACATTGCAACGAGTATGGTTATGGCGATTGATGAAGAAATTCGTAACAATCTGATTTCTCAAATTCCGATGCAACGACTAGGCGAACCGGCTGAAATTGCTAATACCGTAGGATTTTTAGCATCGTCTGAAGCTAATTACATCACGGGCGCGAATATCCCTGTTAATGGCGGCTTATTCACAAGTTTTTAGAGTGAACGTTATTTCCAATAAAAAAGGCGACTGTTAAGGCCGCCTTTTTTATTGACTTTTACAATATTGTTAGATACTAATTAACCGGCGATTTTATTTGAAATGACAAGGAGTGGTTTAGATGAAAAATGACTTAACAAAACAGTGGGCGCAATTGAGTAAAAAAGCGCAGGATTCATTACAGAAAATGAATGCGCTTAATACAGCTTCTCTGAAGCAATTTACAAAGTTGCAAATGGAAATGGTATCGAGTTGTCTTGAAGGAGGAGTGGAAAAAGCTAAAAGTATCGGTAAGGCGGCATCACTATCAGACTTGATGGATATGCAATCTACGTTATATAAAGACCTGTCGGAAAAAGTATTAAAAAACGCTCAGAGTTCGGTCAAAATAGCGATAGAAACGAAGCAAGCGATGAGTGAATTAATTAAAGAAGGGCTGTTTACTGCGCCACCAGCGGCCGTTAAGACGAAGGCTGAAAAAGAGAGTGTAAAGAAAACAGCAGCAAAACCGGAGGTAAAAAAAGCTGTAGCAACTAAACCCGCAGCTAAGAAAACGGCTGCAAAAGTCGCTGCGAAGAAGGCGTCCGTTAAGAAGGTAGCAGTTAAAAAGGAAGTGGTGAAACCCAGCGCTAAAAAGGCGGCTGCAGTAGCCAGGAAGACCGTAGTAAAAACAGTAGCTAAGAGTTCAGCAACTAACCCGGATGCTGAACAGATAACGAAAAAATCAGCGGCGACGAAAGCTACCACTAAGCCGCCAATTAGAAAGGTAGCGGCATCTCCCGCGACAAAAAAACCAAAGGTAAAGCCTGTTAAAAAGTCGTCGGCGGGAAAACCTGAGGCGAATAAGAAAGCGTCTATATCGGCTGAAAACCTCCAGATGCCTAAGCCAGCTATCATCAGAACGGTTGAAGGTGATGCAAAGAAGTAGTTTTTATAGTTAAACAAGAGCACTTAGCAACTAGATAATGTGGAAGCTAAGTGCTTTTAATCTAAGGGAGTGATATGAAGGCGACCATAGAAATTGATGCCACACCGCAGGAAATGAGGGAGTTATTGGGCTTACCGGAGGTTCAAGCGTTACAAAAAGAAGCGATGGAAAAAATTCGCGAAAAGATGCTTGAAGGTATTCAGTCTAACGATCTTGCAGAGTTGATGAAACTATATATGCCGATGCCTGAACAAATGTCGGCTGTCGAAGGGATGCAAAAGGCCATGTGGGAGGCGATGACTAAAGGGTTGCAAGCGACTAGTAAAACGAAATAAATCGATCTGGACTAAGTTAACCAGTTGGATATGGTGTTTATTAACTTCTGTTGAGTCTTTAAGCTGGTAAAGGCGCCTATATGCCCGCCTTTTAAGGCGTGTTCCTCGTAGTATTTAGCTTTGATGTGCTGGCTTAATGCACGCGCGCTTTCTGGAGGAACGATATGATCTTGTTCCGCGTAAAGGTTTAAAACCGGACAATTAATACCGTCCAGTAAAACGTTTTCTCCGGCGATGTTTAATTGCTTGTTGTGCAGGCTATTTTGTTGGTAAAAATCTTCCATAAACTCTGCGGCGGCAACTCGAGCCAAATCAGGGTTATCATTCAGCCATTGCTCCATTCTTAAGAAAGTATTCAGATTTTTTTTATTATGGACCAGGTGTGATAGATGACGATATTTATCCCGATTCAATTGAAACGGCTTCAATGTTCTAAATAACAGGCTAATAGTGCAGCCGGGAATATTCCCCGTGTTATTGCTTAACACGTTGCTGTCCATACTCTTAGTCCAAAGATTCAATTGGTTGCATTCTGAATGAAAGTCAACGGGAGTTACCATGGTAATGAGTTTCCTGATATCTGTGGGGTGGAGTGCGGTGTAACAGAGGGAAAAAACGCCACCCTGGCAGATGCCTAACAGATCAATTTTTTCGGTGTGAGTGAAGCGCTTAACTCGTTGCACGCATCGGTACAGCAGGCCATTGATATAGTCATTCAAACTGGTGTAACAATCGCTGCTATCTGGGTAACCCCAGTCGATTAGGTAGACGGGGTAGCCCTTCTCCAAAAGGCGCAAAACGAGTGACCTATATGGCTCAAGAACGACAATATAAGGTCGGTTAACCAGGGCGTAGACGATTAATATAGGAGTCTTTTTTTGATCAAGTTCTAATGGTAAGTAACGGATTAATCGTAGTTTGTTTTCCTGGTAGATAACTTCCTTTGGCGTATCGCCGACGTCTGGCATGGACTGTCTATCGGTGCTGCCAAATTGATCCATTAATAAAACAAAGTCATCTAGCCAAACGTCTTCATTTTTTTTCTTGGCTGAGGGCATATAGGACAGCTACTTTGATTTAAGCTCGTTAATGACGCCGCTTAGTTCATGTATTTCAGCTTCACTGCGCTCTCTGTATTCTGCAAACTCTGTGCGAAGTTGATGTAGGCCTTTTTGTAAATCGTCTATTGCTTGCTGCGAAGGGAGGCGCAGCATGTTTGATAGTTGGTTGGCGGTGTCTTCCTGTAGCGTCTTTAGTTGGCTCAACGAGTCAAATAGCGCGAGTTGAGTTTGAATGTAGTCATCGGTTTGGCTAATCTGTTTAAAAGCCTTTTCGCCC
>JASJGO010000138.1:0-18652 GCA_033791505.1 Cycloclasticus sp. | reverse complement strand
AGAAACGGTAATGACGCGGCAACAACCGGGTTTAAGCCATACACGACACCCACGTTACCAAATAACCTGTCCAGCAAATTGAACCCTATACCGATTAACGCACCTATAAGAATACGCGTGCCCGTACTGCCGGCGCGCTGGACGCCAAGCACCATCGGTATGGCTATCAACAGCATTACTAAAATCACGAATGGACGCACTAGTTTACTGGTTATAGCTACTATAAAGCGCGCTGCATCCTGTTCATTTTTTTGCAAAAACTGAATGTAGTTAGCTAAACCCAATATTGATAAGCGCTCTGGTTTAACGACAATAATATCCAATAAACCAGGATCCAATAGTGAATCAAGTGATGCGGATTCCGAACTGGACACCTCGGCGTGATTGGCCGAAATGGTCGTTTGCTGCATCCCTTTTAGCTGCCACTTATTGTCCACAAAGCTAGCACTCGTCGCGTGTGTCGCGTACTTCAGTTCATTGTTCTGCGACATTTCATAAATACTGACGTCTTTCAGTTCTGAAGAATTTAGAATTTCTCGAATATTTAAATACGTATCGCCATCACGCGTCCAAAAACCATACTTTGTCCTAAGCGCTACTTGCTCATTTTTTGCCGAAAACTTTAGCATTTGTGCCGCCTGCTCCGTACTCGGCGCAACAAATTCACTCACAAATAAAGAGACGAACATCAGTAAAACGCCTACACGAAGGGTTGCTGCAATAATCTGCCAGCGGCTGATCCCGGCCGCTCTCATTGCGGTCAATTCATAATTATTCGACATCCCGCCTAAGGTGATCAACGCGCCCAGCAGCGCTGCAGACGGGATCAGTTCATAGAGATTTCGCGGCGCCGTTAACGCGAGGTATTTAAAGATTTCAAGCAATCCGTATTGCCCCGTACCCATATCATCCATCTCATCAGCGAAGGTGATAATCAATACCAGGGACAATAAAAACATCAACGCAACTGCCGTGCTTTTTAGCATTTCTACAGCGATATATTTATTGATAACTTTCATTTTTTTGAGAACCACTGGTTTCTAAGGTAATTAAAGCCGAGCATTTTCATCGCCATCACAGCCGCTAACCCTATCAATACGACATGAACCCACCAGACACCAATCCAGGCAGACACCTCACCTTTCAAAATCCACGAATGAGAAAGACTCATAAAGTTTTCGAAGACGATGTAAATCAGTAACGCCGTTAACAAATTGCCATACATGCCCGCCCGCGGTGATACGCGACTGATGGGGACCGCCAATAAAGCAAAAGTAATAATCGCCATTGGAAGTGACCAGCGGCGTTGCAGTTCGCTCATAGCTTTTGGAATATCCATCTGCATTAACTCAGTGGTAGCCAACTCTTTTACGCCAAAAACGGTTTTAATGTCGGATTTTTCGGCCACCACCACACCGTACTCCTTAAACTTGGTTACCTTATAATCGGCTTGACCTGGAACACCTTCATAGCGATTACCGTCTTTTAGAATAAGAAAACGATCACCCGTTTCCGGGTCTATCTTTATTTCACCGCTTTTAGACGAGGTAATACCTAATTTTCCGTGCTGACGATTTTGGATAAATACGTTCCGCATCTTTTCATCATCGCTTATTTTCTCGACATAAAAAACCAGGTCTCCGCGGCTATACTCGTTAAACCGACCATCGGTAATGCCGCGAATATCCAGCTTAGATTGGTCGTTCGTTTTGACTTGTTCAATCACCTGCATCAGCGACGGTGTGGCGACTAGCGACAGGTACAGCGTTAGTAAAAATAACGGTAAGACAAAAATAAAAATTGAACGATAAATCTGCTTAAGCCCAACGCCTGCGGAAAATAATGCGATCATTTCCTGGTCACGGTACATTCTGCCCAGCACCATCATAATTGACAATAACAGGGCCGCTGGAATGATTTTAATGACTAACAGCAGCATATTAAACGTAATGAGCGACAACACGGCATCGGTTGATAATTCGCCAGCCGTTACTTGAGACAATAATCGAACAAGTCGTTGGCTTAATAGAATGACAGACAGCACCGTCATTACGCCAAACATCATTTTGCTCAGCTGAACGATGAATAATCGGTCGATAATTTTTAATTTAAACGCAGACATCAAGGGTTAAATTCGCTTATAGTTAGAGGCTTAATATGGGGTCAACAATTGTTGTATCCTAACGGAAAAAGCAAACAAAAACATTATTAATCAATGAGGCTACAGTATGCAATTCGTTTCTAAATCTGGGACCATCGCCACCATCAGTTCTCCTTGTCTTATCCTTCCTGTCTATAGCAAAGGGAAACAAGCCGAACTAACCGAGGCGTTTGACCAGGCTCACCATAAACAAATTGCTCGTGTTTTAAAACAAGGTGATGCGTCTGGAAAAGTGGGTAATACCTTGTTATTGCAGATGTCTGCAGACTGCAAAGTAAAACGCGTTCTCCTGGTTGGCCTGGGAGAACGGGGCAAAACAACAGCTGAAGATTTCAATAATGCCGTCAGCGCGAGCTTCAACGTCCTTAAAAACTTACCCATCAAGTCCGTATGCTGCGCTTTATTAAGCGCCGATGTAACGGCCAAAGACGGCAGCTGGAAAGTTCGTCAACTGGTTTTAAAGGCGAGGGAAGCGCTATATCAATACACCGAAACCTTAACCACTTCGGCACCAGAAACGAGCCAACTTGAGGCCTGTCAATTATTTACTTGCAATGATATGAATGCCGCCGCTATTGATAACGCTGCAAAGACGGCGTCCAGTATTGCTAACGGCATAGACAGCGCGAAAAAACTGTCCAATTTACCCGGTAATATATGCACACCCAGTTATTTAGCCGACACCGCGAAAGCGCTCGGCAAACTGCACAAATCTCTAAAAGTAACCGTACTGGATGAGGCGCAAATGGAAAAACTGGGTATGGGCTCATTATTGTCTGTATCTCGCGGTTCGCGCCAACCAGCCAAGCTCATTAGCATGGAACATAAAGGCGGGTCAGCCAAACAAAAACCGATCGTGCTAGTTGGTAAAGGTCTAACCTTTGACGCCGGCGGCATTTCTATCAAATCTTCTTCTGGAATGGACGAGATGAAATACGATATGTGCGGTGGTGCGAGTGTTTTTGGCGTAATGCAAATGTGTGCAGAGCTAAACTTGCCGGTTAACGTAGTCGGTGTTGTTCCTTCGTCCGAAAACCTGCCGGACGGCGATGCTAACAAACCTGGCGACATTGTAACCAGCATGGCTGGACTAACCATCGAAATTTTAAACACCGACGCAGAGGGCCGCCTGATCCTGTGTGACGCGCTAACATATAGTGCTAAATTCAAACCCGAGCTAGTGATTGATATCGCTACACTAACTGGTGCATGCGTTACGGCCTTGGGAAATCACGCAACGGGGTTGCTCGGCAATGACGATGAGTTAGCTAATGAGCTTCTCGAGGCCGGCAAAAAATCTGGTGATAAAGCCTGGCAACTACCCTTATGGGACGAATATAAACCGCAGCTAAAGAGTAATTTTGCCGACCTCGCCAATATTGGCGGCCCTGCTGGCGGCACTATTACCGCGGCGTGCTTCCTGTCGCGCTTCACCGAAGACTATAGATGGGCGCACTTGGATATTGCCGGTACCGCCTGGAAATCGGGGGTTGAAAAAGGGGCTACTGGCCGTCCCGTTCATATGTTGAGCCAATTTATTTTGGATCGTTGTTAGTATTAACGAGGTCGCATCGTGACCCGAATTGATTTTTATCTGCTTCCCGATGCGGACATTGAACAACAGCACATCTGCGCCTGCCGTTTAGCTCAAAAAGCCGTAAAACAGGGCCATCGTGTTTATATTCATACCGAGTCGAGCGCGCAATCAGAAAAACTGGATGATTTACTCTGGTCGTTTTCAGCGACCAGTTTTGTGCCGCATACCATCAAGGCCGACGAGTGCGATAGCCACCCCGTGTATATTAACCATAGCGGCGACCCGCTTGATATCCATGGTGTATTGATCAACTTAAGCCAACGGACGCCGGACTGTTTTGGTCGCTTTGAACGACTGGCCGAACTCGTCAATCAAGATGAGGCCATCAAGCAAGCCGGTCGCGAACGATTTAAGTTTTATAAAAGCCGTGGCTATCCTTTAAATACGCATAAGTTATAAAAAAACTTTCCAACTATTCCGATAGCCTTTGTGACAACGCTATAATGGCGGCTTTTAAATAAACGCAATGCAACATGATGGATAAAACATACGCCCCCCACGACATAGAATCACGTTGGTATAGCCAGTGGGAAGAGCAAGGCTACTTTCAACCTAAGGGTGGCGACTCCGCGTATTGCATTATGATTCCACCCCCGAACGTGACTGGTAGCTTGCACATGGGGCACGCCTTCCAGGACACCATTATGGACGCCTTAACGCGTTACCACCGCATGCAGGGCAATAACACGCTCTGGCAGGCCGGTAGTGATCACGCTGGCATCGCCACACAAATGGTCGTGGAGCGCCAACTAAATGCCGAAGGTAAAACACGCCATGATTTGGGCCGCGAAAAATTCGTCGAGCGCATTTGGGACTGGAAAGAGCGCTCCGGCAATACCATTTCAAAACAACTACGCCGCATGGGTTCATCGCTGGATTGGTCGCGCGAACGTTTTACCATGGACGAAGGCTTATCGAAGGCCGTTAATGAAGTCTTTGTCAAATTGCACGAGGAAGGCCTTATTTACCGTGGCAAACGCCTGGTCAACTGGGATCCAGCGCTTCACACGGCGGTGTCTGACTTAGAAGTGATTTCCCAGGAAGAGCAGGGGTTTATGTGGCATATGCGCTACCCACTTGCAGATGGTAGCGGTGAACTGATTGTCGCCACCACACGGCCAGAAACCATGTTGGGTGACGCCTGCGTTGCGGTGCATCCAGACGATGAGCGTTACCAACAGCTGATCGGTAAAAGCATAAAACTACCCTTATGTGATCGTGAAATACCGATCATTGCTGATAACTATGTCGACCCAGAGTTTGGTACCGGCTGCGTTAAAATAACCCCTGCTCACGACTTTAACGATTACGACGTCGGCCAACGCCATGGCATGCCGTTGATTAATATTTTCACCATTGATGCCCGCATTAACGACGAGGCGCCCATCAAGTATCGGGGGCTGGATCGCGTTGAGGCGCGTAAGCAAATTGTTAGCGATTTAGACGCTCTCGGCCTGCTCGTTAAAGTAGACGATCACCGCTTAATGATTCCTCGTGGCGACCGCTCTGGCGTCATTATCGAACCATTACTCACCGACCAATGGTTTGTTAAGGCAAATCCTCTCGCAGAACCAGCCATCGAGGCGGTCAAAAGCGGCAAGATTAAATTCGTACCTGAGAACTGGGACAAGACCTACTATAATTGGATGAACGACATTCAGGACTGGTGTATTTCCCGCCAAATATGGTGGGGACATAGGATTCCTGCCTGGTACGACGAAAACGGTAATATTTATGTCGGCCGCGATGAAGCCGAAGTTCGTAAAAAACACCAACTTGCCGATGACCTTGTCCTTAATCAAGATGAAGACGTGCTCGATACGTGGTTCTCGTCCGCTCTTTGGCCCTTTTCAACGCTCGGCTGGCCGGATAAAACACCCGAACTCGACACCTTCTACCCAACCAGCGTGCTGGTCACCGGTTTTGACATCATCTTCTTTTGGGTCGCCCGTATGATTATGATGGGATTGAAATTCATGGATGACGTACCGTTCAAAGAAATTTACATTCACGGACTGGTGCGTGACGCCGAAGGGCAAAAAATGTCCAAATCTAAGGGCAACGTGCTGGACCCTATTGATCTGATAGACGGCATCACCTTAGATGCATTAGTGGAAAAGCGTGTAAAAGGGCTTATGCAGCCAAAAATGGCCGCTAAAATCGAGAAAGACACCCGCAAGCACTTTCCTGATGGTATTGCTTCTTTTGGAACCGATGCATTACGTTTTACTTTCGCTTCGCTGGCGTCAACCGGTCGCGATATTCGCTTCGATTTGAACAGAATCGAAGGTAATCGGAACTTCTGCAACAAACTCTGGAACGCCACTCGCTATGTATTAATGAACACTGAAGGCGAAGATACAGGGCTTGCTGACGAACCGTGCGATTACAGTCTGCCAGATAACTGGATAACGTCTCGTTTGCAAAAAACCGAAGCCAGCGTTATCTCGTCTATTGAAAAATACCGCTTCGATTTAGCCGCGCAATCGCTGTATGAATTTCTCTGGAACGAGTATTGCGACTGGTATTTAGAATTATCCAAACCCATTTTATTAGATGAGCAAAGTTCTGCCGAACAAAAACGAGGCACGCGCAAAACGCTTATTCGAGTACTAGAAACGGTGCTGCGTTTATTGCACCCTCTTATGCCGTTTATTACCGAAGAGATCTGGCAGCAAGTCGCGCCTTTAGCCGGCAAAACTGGCGACACCATCATGCTGCAAGCCTTCCCAAAACCCGACGACAGTAAAGTTTCGGCGGCCGCAGAAGAAGATATGAGCTGGGTGATGGATTTTGTTATGGGCGTACGGAAAATTCGCGGTGAAATGAATATTGCACCGAGTAAACTACTACCTGTTCTGTTAAACAATGCGTCAGCTAATGACCTACAAAGGCTCGATAGCAACCGCCTTTTATTAGAAAAACTCGCGCGACTCGAATCAATAAGCATCGTTAGCGTAGCAGAAACCGCTCCGCAATCGGCGATGAGCCTGGTAGGCGAAATGCAGGTGCTTATTCCAATGGCAGGTTTAATTGACAAGCAGGCCGAGCTCGCTCGACTCGATAAAGAGATTGAAAAATTAGAAAAAGAAGTATCAAAAATTGCTGGCAAATTATCTAACGCCTCATTCGTTGATAAGGCGCCTGAAGCCGTCGTCGCAAAAGAAAAACAGAAACAACTCGATCTATCATCTAAGTTGAGCAACTTAATCGAGCAAAAAGAAAAAATAGCCTCGTTATAAAGCGTTAGAAACGCTGTATTCGTCACTAATTTCTCGTACGCCAGCATCTAAGCCTAAAAGGGCTTAGATGCTGGTGTTTATTCAGTTTGGCAACACCAGTTTGACCACGGTTACGATCAGCATAATGAACAAAAAAGCCATAATAAACCCTGTCACGATAAAGACCTTTGGATTGCCGTGCTGAAAATCACGTTGTCGGCGAGATTCTTTCGAAACCCCCAGAAACGATAACATCGTACTGCCTACCATTTGCCAAAAAGAAGGCGTTTCACCATCTTCTGAATTATTACTCTGCATTTATTACCCTCGAATCAACGACTTAGATATTTTATCACCCTTATTCATTTTTAAAGCTGTAAATCTGTAAATTTACACTAGAATTATAAGAATAAAATGAATTTTGGAAACGTTATGGATTTTAATTTAAATGATTTAGCCGTGCTTCTTGTTGAGCCTTCTGGAACCCAACAGCGTATTATTGAACGAGAACTCAATAGCTTAGGCATCACCATAATTGACTGTGTAACCACGGCGAAAGAGGCTTTAGCGTACATTAAAAGCGGCGCGCCCGACGTCATCCTTAGCGCCTATTATCTTAGCGATATGACGGGTAATGAGCTTTTACATATTTTGAGAGAAGACGACACTAATCATGAGATCTGCTTTGTGCTCGTTTCCAGTGTCACCGATATCAGGCAACTCGACGCCGTTCGGCAAGCAGGCGTGGTGGCCATCCTGCCAAAACCATTTGCCGCACAAGACTTAAAACTGGCTCTTAAAACAACGCTTAGCCATCTTAACCCTGAAGAGCTTTCGTTAGAGGACGCTGAAATTGATGATTTGAAAGTCTTGCTCGTTGACGACAGCAAACTGGCGAGAAAGCATATCAGAAGAACGCTGACAGCTATGGGGCTTGAAAATATAACTGAAGCCGTGAATGGTCGCGAAGCCGTTAGCATCTTAGACCACACGCTGTTCGACCTGATCGTAACCGACTACAACATGCCAGAAATGGATGGTCGAGAATTATCGGCTTACATCAGAGAACAAAGCAATCAGTCCTCCGTGCCCATTATTATGGTGACCAGTGAACACGATAGCAGCCGCCTGGCCGCTGTTCAGCAAGCAGGTGTTTCAGCCATTTGCGATAAGCCTTTTGAACCCGAAAATGTGAGACAATTAATCAAACAATTAATGGGCTAACCCTTTACTCAACTATGGCAAAACGCAAACCCTCAATTAGTATCGTTATGCCTTGCTTGAATGAAGCAGAGAACCTGGAGCAGTTACTGCCCACTATAAAAAACCTTCAGCCGGACGCCGAAATCCTGGTGATCAACGATGGTTCAACCGATTCATCCGCTGACATTTGTCTCAAACATAAAGTTAAAGTCATCTCGCACCCACATTCATTGGGCAATGGCGCGTCTATTAAAACTGGCGCAAGAAACGCGGGTGGTGAGATTATTATATTTATGGATTCCGACGGACAACACGACCCAGAAGATATTCAGCGCCTACTCGATAAGCTTGACGAAGGTTACGATATGGTCGTCGGCGCCCGCCAATCGAACACCCACGCTTCACACTTACGATTGCTCGGTAATAGCATTTTTAATAAACTCGCTTCTTTGATGACGGGACATAAAATAGAAGACCTCACGTCTGGCTTTCGAGCGGTTCGTACAAACCATTTTAAAAAATTCCTGTACTTACTACCTAATGGTTTTTCGTACCCTACTACCTCAACGATGGCCTTCTTTCGCTCTGCCTTACCCGTTACCTACATTCCGATAAAAGCAGGCAAACGCGAGGGCAAAAGTAAAATTAAACTCGCTAAAGATGGCCTTCGCTTCTTCGTTATTATTTTGAAAATTGGCGCACTATTTTCACCCATGCGCCTATTCTTACCCACCAGCGCTATCTTTTTTCTATTAGGCCTGATTAATCACGTGCATTCCTACTTCACTTCAAACAGCTTCAGCAAAGGCAGCTTATTGATGTATGTTTCCGCAATATTTATATTTTTGATGGGTATTCTTTCTGAGCAGATTTCGTCGTTACACTACAGAAACGCCGATAAAGAATAATATCCACGCTACCGCAAGTAATAGAAATATCATGAGGCAAACCTCTTCATTAAAAGTACTTCTATTAACCTCAAGCTACCCAAGAAACGAAACAGACAACAGTTCTATCTTCCTGCGTTACTTGGCGCAGAATTTGGCCATACATAATGTCGAGACACACGTTCTAGCCCCCGATGATTTGCTCGTACAAGCCGCCAAGATTGATAATGGCGTACAGACCCATTGGTTTCAATATTTGCCGAGAAGGTGGCAGAAACTCGCTTATGGTTCGGGAATATTGCCCAATTTAAAAAAGAATAAGTTTTTATATCTCCAGGTTCCTTTTTTCTTAGTAGCCATGTTCGTTTCTTTGTTTTTACTTTGTAGAAAAATAAAACCCGACGTCATTCACGCGCATTGGATTGTTCCACAAGGGTTTATTGCCCTTCTCGTTGGCAAATTACTCAACATACCCGTAGTAACTACCGCGCATGGCGGAGACGCCTTCTCGCTCAACAACGGCCTACTCAGCAAACTTAAGAAATTCACTATTCGGCACTGCAAAGTATGGACATCAAATACAACAGCCACCGCTCATGCATTCGGCTCTGATGCAGAACTGCCAAAACCCGTCATCATCCCAATGGGTGTTGATATAGAGCACTTCCAATCAGGCATTGCTAATAACGTACGAGGCAATGAAAGTAGAGAAATCATCCTTTTTGTAGGTCGGCTTGTTGAAAAGAAAGGCGTTAAATACCTTCTAGATGCTTACGCACAACTCCCAGCTAACACTCAAAAGAAGAGCGTCTTGTGGATTGTTGGCGCTGGGGATGAACGCGCGAGCCTTGAGCAACAAGCCGAACAATTAAATATCACTAAAAACATAAAGTTTTGGGGGCAGGTTCAAAATATGAAATTACCCGACTTTTATGCAGCTGCCTCGTTATTTGTCGCTCCCTCCATCGTCGATTCGAAAGGCGATACCGAAGGGCAAGGCGTAATCTTATTAGAGGCAATGGCCAGCAACACGCCTATTATTGCTACTGCTGTCGGCGGTATACCTGAAGTTATAACTCATAATGAAACCGGATTATTAGTTGAACCAAAATCCGCGAGTGAATTATCTAATGCCATCAAAATATTACTTAGCGATCCCACTTTATCAAACAAGCTATCTGCAAAGGCACTTGATGAATTAAAGAAAAAATATTGCTGGGGAAAAATTTCGCAACAGTTTATTTCGCTATTCAACCCAGCACGCGTTTAATAATACTTAACGCCCTAGCACTTCTTCAAATAGCTGTTGATACTCAAAAACCATCTTTTTTAGGGTGAACAATCGTTCTACTTTGGCTCTATTGTATTCACCCATATCTTTACGTAACGCAGCATCACCGGCCAATAAGTTAATTTTATTTGCAAAGTCGTCAACGTCGCCCAAGTCGCATAAATACCCACCCCTACCATCATCAACCAATTCCGGCAGTGATGAGCAGTTAGTTGCGACCACCGGTAAGCCACAAGCCATTGCTTCTGCTGCTACCAAGCCAAAGCCTTCTCTGACTGTAGGAAATAAGAGCATATCTGCTGATTGATAAAGGCTCGGCATGTCTTGATATTCAACTCGCCCTACATTTATCAAACGAGGGTGTTTTGGTAATGCGTTACAATCACGCAGCCCGGCCGTATATAAAATTGAGATATTTGGGTTAAGCTTTTCTAAAATGGGCAGCAGCCATTGAACACCTTTGCGAGTCGTCAGGTTTCCGCTAAAAAGCACGTTAATACTTTTTTTAGTTGTTAGTGATTTTTTTATCGGCCGAAAAGCAGACTCGTCAATTCCATTGTAAATAACGCGAATACCTTTATTTAACCCCAACTCATCACGAGCTAAGTCAGCAGTATATTTGCTGACGGCCGTTATTTCACTAGCAATGCCAACTGCCTTTTTTGTAAAGTACTTTAAGTCCGTTTGATAATGTATATTCTGAAGAGCGCTGCTGTATGCACGCATATAATCATCTAAAACATAATTATGAAATGTCAGGACCAAAGGAACACCTTTTTTTGCATGAAAAAAAGCATAATCTGGGGTTGTATGAATCAAGGCTGGCTTCAATTGACGCCCAATAGGGATCAATGAAGGCGGGAAAAGCGTACGATATGGGTTATAAGGTATGACTTGATAGCTTGTTATTAGCTTTTCTAAACTACTATGAACTACATAAGCTCCGTTACCCGTCACCATTGGGCTTATAATTCGTGGCTTATCCAACTTTAGGCTCTTTATCGAATCGCATTCAGGTAGGCCTGATAGGTTAACTCCAGGCCATCACTCAATTTAGTCGTGGCGACCCAACCCAAGGTGGCTATTTTTTCAACATTTAACAACTTTCTGGGTGTGCCATCGGGCTTTGACTTATCCCATTTAATTTGACCCTGGTAACCAATAACACCTACCAGCAAATCAACTAATTCTTTGATTGCTATATCCTGACCCGTACCCACATTAATCTGGCTATTTCTAATGGGTATTTTGGCCTGATATTCATTCTTTTCTATACCCATCATTGACACACAGGCAGCCGCCAGGTCATCGACGTATAAAAACTCACGCCGAGCAGTGCCTGAGCCCCAGACTTCCACAAAGTCTTCTCCATTAACTTTGGCTTCATGAATTTTACTAATTAGCGCAGGGATAACATGGCTGTTCTGCAGATCATAATTATCGTTAGGGCCGTATAAATTAGTCGGCATAACTGAGCGGAAATCGGTGCCGTATTGGCGATTATACGATTCACACAATTTAATACCGGCAATTTTAGCCACCGCGTACGGCTCATTAGTTGGTTCTAATTCACCCGTTAACAAGGCCGTTTCTTTGATCGGTTGTTCTGCAAATTTTGGGTAAATGCACGAACTGCCTAAAAACAGCAGTTGTTTAACGTTAGTCTCGTAAGCCTGATGAATCACATTATTCTGCACCATCAGATTTTCATAAATAAAGTCGGCAGGGTATTCATTATTAGCAAAAATACCGCCTACTTTGGCCGCTGCCAATACCACGTAATTAGGCTTTTCTTGTGCGAAAAAATTCGTCACTTCCTGCTGGTTTAACAAGTCCAATTCATTACGCGTTTTTTTAATGATGTTGCGAAAACCTTTTTTATTTAACTCCCGAACAATCGCCGAGCCCACCATCCCTCGGTGACCTGCAACATAAATTTTTGCCGCCTTATCCATCAATTATTCTTGAGCCATGAAGGTATTATAGCCATGTGTGTTTAACAACTTATCACGCTTCGCTTGTTCAAGATCGCTCATGACCATTTCACTGACTAGCTCATCAAAACTTATTTTCGGTGACCACCCTAGCTGCTTATTTGCTTTCGACGCATCGCCCAATAAAGTTTCCACTTCTGCCGGCCTGAAATATCGAGCATCAATTCGTATAATCACATCACCCACCGACTGCTGGCAATCTGATGTAACAGAAGTTAGTACGCCTATTTCATCAAGCCCTTCACCTTGCCAACTAATGGACAGCCCCAGCTTATTCAACGCGGCTTCTACAAATTCTCGTACGGAATATTGCTTACCTGTGGCAATAACATAGTCTTCAGGTTTTTCTTGTTGTAGCATTAGCCATTGCATTTCCACGTAGTCTTTCGCGTGGCCCCAGTCTCGCTTAGCGTCCAAATTACCAAGATAGAGACAACTTTCAAGCCCCAGGTAAATATTGGCCAAACCGCGGGTGATTTTGCGCGTAACGAAGGTCTCACCACGGCGTGGCGATTCATGGTTAAACAAAATACCATTACAAGCATACATACCGTAGGCTTCACGGTAATTCACCACCATCCAATAGGCATACATCTTGGCGACCGCATAGGGTGAGCGCGGGTAGAAAGGTGTTTTTTCAGTTTGTGGCGTTTCCTGTACCAGTCCATAAAGCTCAGAAGTAGACGCCTGGTAAAAACGTGTTGTACTTTCCAGGCCTAATAATCGAATCGCCTCAAGCAAACGAAGCGCTCCTAATGCATCAACATCAGCGGTATATTCCGGTGCTTCAAAACTAACCGCCACGTGCGATTGCGCGCCTAAGTTATAAACCTCATCCGGCTGAACTTCTTGCAAAATACGCGTTAAGTTAGATGAATCCGTTAAATCACCATAATGCAAAATAAAGTTCTTATTATCAACATGTGGATCTTGATATAGATGGTCCACACGTTGTGTATTAAATGACGAAGCACGGCGTTTAATGCCATGAACTTCATAGCCCTTCTCAAGCAAAAACTCTGCTAAATAAGAACCATCTTGACCGGTAACGCCTGTTATTAGTGCTTTTTTCATTATCCTTAATATTCTTTATTTAAAACTGATGCATATAGCTCAATATAAAGCTTTACAACCACCGCACTATCAAATTCACGCATAACTTTATTACGCGCATTTTTTGAAAGCCTATCATAATTTGTGGCATTCAAAACCCACTGAATACCGCTGATTAACTCATCAGTATCATATGCCTTGGCAAGGTAGCCAGTTTGTTTATGCTCTATCATATCGCCATTACCGCCTACATCAAACGCTACCACCGGAGTACCGCACGATAAACTTTCCATAATTGCATTAGAAAGGTTTTCTTGTAGACTGGGCACAACCATCACATCAGCCGCACTATAAAGTAGGCGCAAAGATACGTCATCGTGTAAATGACCTAGGTAATGCGCCTTATGTTTGAAGCCTTGCGACCCTTCCGGCTGGCTGCTACCAAATACCACTAATTCCACATCATCTCGATCTAATAAAGACAACGCTTTACTCAGTTCTTTAAAGCCTTTACGTGGGTCACTGGTTGCCCCCATCGCCCCAAATAAAACCAGTTTTTTATCCACTGGCAAATTTAACAAACTTCTAGCTCTTGCTTTTTCAAAAGGCGAAAATACGGTCGTATCTATTGGATTAGGTAGACACACGACCCGTTTACTAACAAACAGACTACTTTCTTCTGCACATTTAGCCATCCATTGGCTTAAACCAATGACCGTTAAATTCTCAAGGTTTTTGAATATTTTGGCCTTCTTATTGTGAATACGTCGGCTCAAATCATTTTTTTTTACGCTTGCCAACACTTTGCAGCTTCCACAGTTTTGTTTATAAGCACCACACTGTTCGTCGTAATGACAGCCGCCTGTAAATGCCCACATATCATGCAAACTCCAAACTATAGGCGCATTAATTTTGGCCAACTCGTCCATACGTAACATGCCGCCATTAACCCAATGCAGATGCACCACATCGGGATTAAACGCATTAATACGTCCGATCAAGCCTAAAGAAGGTAGCCAGGCTGGAGAAAACAGGGTTTTAGTTCTGTTTTTATAAAATAGGGTAGAAATAGCATCTATATGCGATCTGAATATAGAAAAACCTTTATTAATTTTTGTTTCATTAGTTATGACAGTGTAATCATCACTGCTTTTCTGCTGTACCAGCATTTGGCTGTCAATACCTTCACCCAACAAGCCCTTATGTAAACGATAAGCAGCTCTGGCGGCGCCACCATTAATATCTGAAGCACTTATAATAAGAACTTTCATTCACTTAAAGCTTTTTTAATAGGTCTCAAAACAGGAGAAAGGAAACTTATTAGTGGGAAACATACTCTTGACACAACTTCCATTTGGCGAATAATCCACCAACTAACCTGTTTATTTTCAACTTTTTTAAATATTGTTGCATGCGAACCTTCCAGCAAACCTTTAACCTCTAATCCCATCATTTTTGCAAATAAATTAAAAGTGAATCTGAAGTGAAAATTTTGAGGTAAATGGCATTTAATAACGGGAAAAAAACAATTTGCTATCACTAAATACCCCCCCACTTTGACGCTATCAATCATTTTAGAAAAGTCAGCCAAAGGATCTGGAACGTGCTCTAAAACATCGGTACTTAGTAGACACTCATACTGTTCCCCTAAAACATCCACTATATTAATGTTCTGAAACTCCTTCATTCTTTTAACCCCGAACTCACTAGGGTGTGGTTCATAAATATCTACAATAGCTTGCCTATTGGATGTAGCCACTAACCTTGCTAGGGTTCCAAAGCCACCCCCGTAATCAACAACCTTAATAAATTTATTTTTGGAAACCCATTCTGAAATCGCATAACGGTGCCCCATTGAAGTATCATCTTGCTCTATAAACAATCCATTTAAAAGCCAGACAGGGTGGGAATAAAAACCATCTATATTACCTAAAAGTAAATTCCTATTATCACAACGAAAATCATCCCAGACTAGATCCATTAAAAACCACATTTCCTCCAAATCTGTTTTCAAATTCTCACTTTTTCTTTCAATAAGCTGTTTAATCTCTTTTCTTTCAAACTCAGTTAGGCAGCTATCCTTAAAGCTTATGCGCATGCAAACTCCGTAGGACCCTCTGAATAACTCTTTTCAACAGTGGCCTTTTTTGTTTTTTTAAAAAAAACTCTAACTTCTTAGTCGCTTCAGTACAAAAATCCGCTTTTATTACTTTTGCAGTGATTCTTTTGGAAAACAGCCTTCCATCCATATCGGAAGATCTAAGCGCACCATTACAGTGTGTACCAATATCAAACCCTATATGTTGAACCAATGATTTTGAAGGATAAAAGGTTAATATTTTTTTTAAAAAAAATGATGCCTGCACACGAATTGCCCACGAAGAATTCTTCCCTTCCACTTGCTCACCTAGCATTTTCGTAAATGGATAGGAATTATTGATATCGAAATCATTTTCAAACCCTTTCTTTTTTATTTCATGAAGTAAAGAGCCTCCATCAAATGACACTTCATTCCATGCACTATCCCACGTGGCCCAGCCAAGACAACCGGATTTTTGAAGAAAAAAGACTTCAGGTAAACCTTCTATATAATAAATATGCCCATGAATCATGCCCACATTCTTATTCTTTTCATAAAGCCCTAAGGCATCATTCATAAACTCCAAAAAATAAGGGCTCGTTACCAAGTCATCCTCTAAAACAATAATTTTCCCATATTCATTCACAATGGCCGTCACGCCATCAATAATAGAATCAGCCAAGCCCCAATTTTTTTCACGCTCAATTATTGTTATTTTTTTAAAACCTTCAATCGCGTGAATATAATCTCGAACTTCAGCTACTTTCAAACAATCCTGTTCTGTTTTAGCTGCATCACTATAAATAAACAGCTCGCTTTCACTAGCCAATTCATTTTTCTGCAATGCTTCTATCGTTTGCTGGGTATGCCAAGGGCGGTTGTAAACAAATAATACGATAGGCGCTAAATTAATCGACATTAAAGTATTGCCCCTACCAACAATACTTAATGACTGTTGACTCCCAAGCTCTTAGTTTTTCTAAGCCGCCATTTAGAAAGATCCTCATGTTAAGCAGCTTTACTTTTTCTTTTATCAAAGTTAACCCCTTCATTTCCTATTCCTGTAGTTTTTGTTTGATTAATCTACTTAATTTTTCTAGGCTTAGTTTAGTTCCAACGTTAAAACAACACCCAGCCTAACTAACGACAAATTATGTTAATTGCTTTTATATTTCCGCAACGGTTTAATCTTATTTACTAGCCGCCTAACTTGTTCAAGAAAACGCCTTACTACCAAAAAAATCCCTAACGAAATTAATAACCTTTTGTACCAAGAGAATTCATTCCTGTCTTTCAAAGGGCGGTGCTTACTCACCAACGTATTTCTATCTTCCATTGAATGATAGTTATCACTTAAATCATCATGAATACTTATTACTGCAGGGTCAATGGCATAAAGGTTTACATGCTCACTATCGCCCGTATAGTGATCAAGCGGCTTAGCTATGCATTCCAAATCATTCAATAATTTTACCGCCCCTTGTTGACTGATAAGGTAACCGTATGCCCCACAGGCTAATTCACAGGGTCGAATTAGTTTATAGGCCGAAGATAAATACTTTCGCCCCCATAAACTTCCGGCAGTAGAACTTTGCCTAGATGCACCAGCATGATGCCCTAATAGAACTATTTCCCAATCTGCCGGAAATTTATCTACTAAATTCAGCACGTCTAAAAGTTCTTTATCAAAGTCAACATCGTCCTCCAAAATCAAAGCAAGCTCGATCCCTTCATCCACTATTTTTTGATAAACCCCCTTATGGCTAAGCGCACAACCTATCTCATTTGCTGATAATTCACGGCCAATACTACCAATAGTTTTTTTCTTAGAATACACACCTGAAATCTCACAGGCGCCCAACAACCTCCCATCAATTGCTTTTATAAATTCTGAAGATAATCTCTGTTTTTCAAACAGCTGCCGCATAAAGATTTTCCTCTCCACACTATGCGCAAGGTTAATAATAAATATTGGGAGGGTTATTTTATTATTCAAAATAATGGATTTAACTTTAAAGCTTTGGGGCAACTGTCTACCGAGTAATTTTTTCAGTACACTTAAATTGCACCAACTTTTTTATGAATTTTTTCAGGCGCATAAAAGACTTATCATACAGCCGTAAAACAATATGCCAAGTAGCTACTACTAGCCCGAAGTGGTTGCAATATAACCTAAAGTGTTCACCGTACAAATCAAATGAAGATGCGCCACCCACTCTATAGTTTGCAAGTGGCTCATCAATATAAGTATATTGGTACTCACCTTCTATCAACCTCAAAACCAGATCATAGTCAGCAATAGTTCTATATTGCTCATCGAACCCTAATTCTAAAGCCAAATCTCGCTTTAAAAATAATGACGGGTGTCCAAATGGCATATATTTTTTATAATTAGCAAGGTTACTTTTAAATTCAATATAATCAGTTGAACTTCTATACATCAAAATATTACCGAACAAGAAATCAGTACCTTTAGTTATCCGCTGAACTACACTTTCTACCGTGTCTAAGTTGTACCAATCATCAGCATTAAGAAACGCTATGTATTCGCCTGTACAGAGGTTAGCACCCTTATTCATCGCATTATATATGCCTTCGTCAGGCTCGCTCAGCCAGTAATCGATGGCGTGTTCATGTCTTTTTATTATATCGACAGTTCCATCTGTAGAGCCGCCATCGATAACAATATATTCAATGTTATTATAGGATTGATTTACAACACTGTTGATTGTTTGTTCTAAATATTTCTCGCCATTGAAGACAACAGTTACTACGCTTATAAGCGGCTTTCTTTTATATTGCTTCTTGGAACAATATTTTGCTCTAAGTCCGCCCTCATTTCTAGATAATTTTAATGAGTCTAAAAATGGCTGCACCCTTAATTTGTGTTGTAAATTTTTATCCAAACTCGACATTTCTTTAGTTTATTATTGTGTTGCACTGTAATTTTCTTTTAAATAATTCACAGTATCATTATCCAGACACACAGCTCAATCGAATGTAATGTGCATTAAAAGCACTCTTTTCACTAGCATAGCTACCTATGAAAACTCACCAAAAAGAAACTCTTAATAATTTGCGAAAAGCACGACCCAAAACACTGGAGCTTTTGCAAAGATCTCCTTTTAGCCAATAATGAATTAACTTATCCTTGATATTTCTTGG
>JASJGO010000137.1:0-2530 GCA_033791505.1 Cycloclasticus sp. | reverse complement strand
GACTTCGTTCAAGAATTGCTCGTCTTTCAAGCCGCGATAATTAAAATAAAAGGCATTGTTGCCAGACATAAAGCTTGCGAGGTAATATTTTCCAGGTTTAAGATTTTCAAAGAAAAAGTTACCGTTCATGTATGTATGGCTCTGTGGTGGTGATTTGAATGGAGGAGCGTATACCTCACCTACTTTGTAGAGAATAACGCGAGTAATGATTTTATTGTCAGGGAGCGTAATATTTCCGTATGCTGCCGAGTGAGCAGGGCTCTCCATCGGTTTTATGGGCGCAGCACCGAAACAGCCTGATAAGGCTGCTGTAATTATTGTAATGATAATAGCCGAAATTTCCCGGCTCATAGTGCCCCCCTTCATAACCATTGCTATAGGCTCCGTATCGACGTTTGACGGCATTTCTTTAAATGACAGGCCTTTGGGTGGCAGATGCAGATGGATGTATACGAAATAGTTTATTTGATTGGCTTTACGGTAGCGTCTGTGATTCGAAGTTACTACGGGTTGCAGTTCCAGCGTAATGAAATATCATATTCTGATAAAGAGAATCCCATAGTGTTTGTCGGTATGGCATTGTGGGGTGTTGCGTTGATATTACCCTTCATTTCAATGTTCTCAGGTGGGCTGGCTGTGTCCGACTATGGGATTTTTACCGCCATTAAAGCGTTGGGCGCATTTATTTTTATCGGCAGTCTTTGGGTGCTTTGGCGGTCACATGTCGATCTGGCAGCCAATTTTTCACCTTCCCTTTATATTCGAGAGGATCATGTGCTTGTCACGCAGGGTGTTTATCAAAAAATCAGGCATCCTATGTATTTGTCATTTTTTATGTGGGCAATCGGGCAGGCCTTGATTATCGAAAACTGGCTGGCAGGTCCGTTAGGTTTGATCGCAATTACAATGATTTACCGGTTTCGAGTGCCGCGCGAGGAGCAACAGTTACTCAGTAAATTTGGTGCTGAATACGGGTCATATCAGAAGAGAACAGGGCGCTTACTACCTAAGTTCAATTATTAAATGTTAAGCCTCTATTGGTAGGTGATAGTGTGCCGGGTGTTAGCGGGGTTCAATATTTACATCTGGAAGCTGATAAAAGTGCTGGTTAAGATATTCGGTAACATCGTTAATTTCCGAGCGGTTCCAGTCTAAATTAAGGTGCTGTGACCAACGTAATACCCACTTAGCGATGTCTGTTACTGAGCGTGATTTACGTTTTTCACGAATATAAACACGGCTTTCGTGGCAGTCAGTGCAGTGATTTTCATAGAGCAATTGACCACGACTACCCGTGGGTAGATTGGGGATGTTCTTTGGCACTTGTTTGCTGGGTGTAGTTGTTTGAGGTGTAACGGGTTCACTATTATTCGTATTCGCGAATAATGCGACGCTTAAGCAGGCCACAAGCACAGCAATTATCTTGAAGGTGGAAAGTCGACGCATTGTATCCCTCGTTACGCATAATATAGGCCAAGATCCTACCAACGTCGAATGTGTGAAAATAAAAGGGCGAAAATACAAGGCATTTACTGCCAAAGTGCAGAATGATGAGGTCAGATCATTTTAAGTTACAGAAAGTTTAAGGAAAACAAACTCTGTGCCCAAAGCCACGCCCAAATTAGCAATAGTCATGGCCGGAGGCGGCTCGCGGGCGGCCTACCAGGTTGGCGTGTTAAAGGCGATTGGAAAATGTTTAAAAAAAGGTGCGCGATCGCCTTTCTCAATTATCTGTGGCACATCCGCTGGTGTGATCAATGCCGCCGGTCTGGCAGCCCGAGCAGATCATTACAACGCTGCCGTGCGACAGCTTAATCTTGTTTGGTCAAATTTTACGAGTGACAAGGTGTTCCGAACTGATGTGCCAGGAATTGCTAAAACCGGAGCGCATTGGCTGTTGGCGATGTTGCTCGGTGGCTTGGGAAAGCATGGCCCCATGTATTTATTGGATCGCAAACCTCTACGTAAACTCCTGGAGCAATACCTGAAGAACGATGTTTATCAGGCCGGCATAGATTCGGGAGCGCTAGACGCCTTATCTGTGAGTGCTTCCGGTTACTCCAGCCATCAGTCGGTTTCTTTTTTTCATGGAAGAAACGGACTAAAAAGTTGGAAGCGTGCTCAACGAATCGGGGTTGCTTCTAATATTACGGTTGATCACTTAATGGCCTCATCAGCCATTCTTTTTTTTTGCGCCACAAAAGATCAATCGCGAATATTTAGGTGATGGCTCTATGCGCCAAACGGCGCCAATCAGCCCTGCATTGCATTTAGGGGCAGAACGTATTCTTGTTATAGGCAATCGAATGGAAAGGGTGCTGGAGCCGCAACGCATTACCAATCCGGATCCCCCTACACTGGGTGAAATAGCCGGCCATGCGCTGGACAGTATTTTCCTTGATAGTCTGGACGCCGATATTGAACGCCTGCAGCGTATTAACCGCACCATAGGTTTAATTGATGAGAGCGAGAAGGAAAAGCAAGGAATTTCTCTGCGCCAAGTCGATGTGCAAGTAATTTATCCCAGCCA
>JASJGO010000136.1:0-9682 GCA_033791505.1 Cycloclasticus sp. | reverse complement strand
GTATTCGCTCCGCCAAATGTTTCCGTCAACGTATTATGCGTTTGAATATAGGGGTGTTCTTGCGGTAATAAATCGGCAAAATTGGAAACCATTTTGACTGCGGGGATTTGCATTGCAAAAAAAGCACTAATAAGCAAAATAACAAACGCTGTGACTTTTGGATGTGCAAAGACGACGCGATCTATCTTCTTTAATTGATTGGTTAACACGCCCACACTACACTCCCTGTTCCAGGCTCGCGGCTATCAATTGCCCCGACCCATCATCAATCAATGATCGAAGCGTACCCGCGCCCCCACCCAGCAAGACTTTGTTGTTGCCTAAAGGCGTGATAGCGCGTAGGTAAAAACGCGTGGAAACGGCGCTGGACTGCGTCCATGCCACCGTTCCATCGTCATTAACTTTTCTTTCCAGGAAGGTACCAAAACCACCCACGGCATAGACACCGGAGGTATTCGCCAAAAGACCATAGATAGGCGCTTCTGACCCTGTTTCTTCTTTTAACCAGCTATTTCCACCATCTGACGTATGTAAGATGACGCCGTTTGAGCCCCCTATCCAACCGTGTTGACTATCCGCGAAACTCACCGCCATAGGGTAAAACTCATTTGCAATAGGCTGTTCTTTTGCAACCCAGCTTTCACCCGCATCCTCGGTGCTGTAAACGCTACCAAACTCACCTATCGCTATACCGCGCTGCACATCGAAAAAGTTAATGTAGGTAAAAATTAAATCTTCATCTAGAGACGTTTGTTGCCACGTTTGACCGTGATCCGAGCTACTTAATAGCGTACTGAAACTTGCGGCAACCCATAGTTTATTACCCGGCCCGCAACTGATGTATTGTGGCGATTCTTCGGTACCCAGGTCATTTGCCCGCCAAGTTTTACCGTTATCCGTCGATACCCAGGCTTGTTTTTCTGCTGAAACTGCCACTTGCGTTTTATCAGCACACAGCGTTACGCCAATAAATGTGGGGAGTCCATCCGGTGAAGTTCGCCGCCAGGTTTTACCCGCGTCACTAGAGTTCAACAATAAACCCACTCCAACAACGACGACTTCATCGCCCATTGACGCAGCCGCCTGAATACGATCGGTTCGACGAACAGGGTCGGCCTTAGCACCCTCCACTCTATCGAGCACCAAGGGTGCTTCACATGCCGCCAAGACAATACTCAGTAGTAATGTATATAAAATACGCAAATTCATTTATTCCTCTAAATAAAATGACTTATCTAAGAAGGTTTAGCATCTTTTGTGCCAAAAAAAACAAACTTCATCTTTTACTTATATTCCTCCCTGAACTATACGCTTACGCCTCAAATTGGTACAAATCATTTTTTGCTAGACTTTAAGCTTGCGCTACGTTATTTTTCATCAAATCATCAAATCATCAAAAAAAATTAATCTGGAGGACAAAATGAGAACAGCCATTTATTACGGCCCGGAAGATATTCGTTGCGGCGACAAGCCTGACCCGACTATTACCGAAGACCACCAGATTTTGGTTGAAGTGAACGCCACCTCTATTTGTGGCTCCGATCTACATTTATACCGCGGCGCCTTGGATCCTATTATGGAAAAAGGACGTTCACAAACAGGGCACGAGCTTATTGCTCGGGTAAGCGAAGTTGGCCGCAGTGTTGGGAAGTTCAAAGTAGGCGATCGCGTTTCAATGGCATATTCCTGTTCTTGTGGCGAGTGTTATATGTGTGAAGTGGGGCAAACCGCGCATTGCGAAACCACACAAAAATCAGTGTATGGTTTTGGTGTGCCTTTTGGTGATTTAAATGGCACCCATACGGAAGCTTTAATTTTGCCTTATGCCGACGGCCACGTTATTAAAGTTCCCGATGCGATTGATGATGCGTCTGCACTGACGCTGTCGTGCAACTTACCCTCAGCGATCATCGCCAATAATCTGGCTGATATTCAACCCGGCGAAAATGTAGCGATTATTGGCTGTGGCCCTACTGGCTTGCTCGCGATGGATATCGCACTGGGCAAATCCGCAGGGCAAGTAGTGTGTATTGATCAACTGGATTACCGTCTGGCTGTGGCCGCCAAAAAAGGCGCTATTACCATTAACTCTAATAAAGATGGCTGGAAAGATCAGGCCCTTGCTTTAACAAAAGGACGAGGCTTCGATAAAATTGTCGAAGTTGTCGGTTACCCCGAAACCTTACAAATGTGCCTGGATTTAATTCGACCTGGCGGCACAATTGCAGCGATCGGTGTATTTGCCGACCAGCAATTTAATTTAGTGTTGATCGATGTTTTCTTGCGCGATATTAGCTTGCACATGAACGGCTTTGCCAACGTACAACCGTTTATGTGGGAAGGTATTCGTTTAATGGAACGCGGCGTTATCAATCCCGCCGACTATTTTTCTCACGAATTTAAACTTGACAATATTGATCAAGCGTTTAAAACATTCTATGAGAAATCAGACAATGCGCTGAAGATGATGATTCGCCCTTAACAACTAAAAAGCCCCCTACTGCAGGGGCTTTTTAGTTGTTAAGTTAGCCAGCCAGCTTATACTTGAGGGGCGTGTTTGGAATGATCAAAGTTTTTATGCGACTCTATATTGGCGGGCTCAAGACCAAAAGCAGTCTGCTTACTAATATTCTGAGCATTAATTTCATCGTACTTCAAATACCATACCTTGTGCATTTTATAGAAAGGAATTTCTGGGTATAAGTGATGAATTAAATGATAATTTTGATACACCAATAAAGGCGTTAATAACCATTCCCAACCCATGCGCATCGTGGTTGCCATATAAGGGTCTTCTTCCTGACTAACAGTCGCTGGTTGATGAGGCAATATAACAAACACCACCGCAATTAAGAAAAGAGAAATACGGGTTGGTACAAACCAGAGCATTAATACTTCGTAGCTATAACCTGTATAGACTACAGCTACGATACCTATCACCAATAAGCTGTAATACACAATTAGATAGCTCGCGTGCTTTTTCATTACTTTTCCACCGTATTTGAAAAAGTAATAAATATAATAACCGTCAAAACACGACCACCTAAAAGGCACCTGCCACCAAGGAGACTGATGCTCGAAAAGATCAGGGTCTAATGGACCGTTAGCATGAATATGGTGTTTATTATGCACCCAACGTAATAACACCATTGGCGCGTAAGGGAACAAAAAGAATAGCGCAACACCACCAATGCCTTCATTAAGAAAGTTGTTACTAGAAAGAGAACGGTGCGAGCTATCGTGGATAACGCTAAATAAGCAATAGCTCAAAAAACCATTGATGATGGCGCCTTGCCACAACGGCAGAGACCCTTCCAGCGCGTAGTACCAAACTGCGCCCATACTCGTCATCACCGCTATGAACATCAACGTCGTTGGAATAGCTAACGTTGGTGCTTTTATAAGCGTACGAAAGTATTCTTCGCTCGTTGGCGTCGTTTGTTCTGTACTCATCTTTATCTCCTAGCCTCTAATTTCATAGCCTTTATTAAAGGTGGCTATTTAAAAGTATCTAATATTTTCCAGTAATTATGTATTAAAACAAGACGCTGAGCGCTAAAGAAGTGTCATTATTTGACAGGAAGGTGTCATATTGTGACAAAAAAGCGTTCCCTGTATAATCTCTGTTATATATCAAGGCGAGAGAATATTTATGTCTACTTTTAATACATTGCCGGTTAGCTATATTCAAATTGCTATTCGAGCACTCGCCAATGAAGGCATTTCTGCCGAACAAATTTTAGAAAACACCGGCCTAAGCGCTGAATCATTAACCGATGGTGCGCATATCTCTGTAGATCAATTTGTTAACGTCATATTGAATACTAAAACGGTCACCAACAACCCGGCCATTGGTCTATTATTGGGCTCGTTACTGCACCCATCTACTCACGGTTACCTGGGTTGGGCAGCCATTAATAGCCCATCACTATCGGATGCTATTGGTATTTTTCAGCAATACAGCTACATCCGAACGCCGTTTATTTTATACAGCACTGCCACACAACAAGATCAGTACATCATAAGGTTGACGCTTACAGAAAACCTTAAAACCGCACACACTATTTTTGTTGAGGCCATGCTGATGCTACTACAACATATTATTGAGTTTATTCTGGGCCGCCCGATGACTGAAGCAACGTTATACATCAATAGCTCTGCACCCAGTTATGCCAATACGTATCGTCAGTATTTTCATTGCCCTATTTATTTCGATTCGGATTACCTTGAAATACACCTTCCTTTGGCATTAAAGGATACCGTCAATCCAAGCGCCGACAGCCATATGTACCAACTCGCACTTGAACAGTGCCAGGAAGCCGCACATCAATTACAACGTGACATTGATATCAGCACAGAGGTATATGAATACTTATCGTCGAATCTCGGCAAATCACTGACCTTAGAACAAACTGCCAAACAGCTCAACGTATCTTCGCTCACCTTAATTAGAAAATTAAAAAAACAGCACACGTCGTTTCAAGCGATTAAAGATGACGTGTATGCTTTTCAGGCCAGCAGCTACCTGAAGCGAAGTTCAATTTCAATAGACACGTTATCGGTCATTTTTGGCTATAGCGACCCGGCTAATTTTCGGCGTAGTTTTAAAAGGTGGTTTGGTTTAAGCCCGCAACAATATAGGAATAAACAGTTGCCGCACTAAATTAATCTAAAGAAAAATGCCTGGGCTAAAGCATTTTATTCAGTTTCTTCAATTTTTCCTAATCGATACGCCAGTTGCGGCCTGGTCATGCCCAGCGTACGAGCCGCGCCAGACAAATTACCCTCTGACCGCCTGACGGCCTCCCTTAGAATTGTATCTTCAATTTCAAACAGGTTATTCTGTGCTTCAAAAAACAGATCAACAAATTGATTGGACAGGCTATTATTAACTTCCTTCAATTGGCCTTTCTCATTGATTGATGATACCGGGCTTTGCTCATTATTGACCATCGCGAATAGGTGCTGAAATTCAATTTTACAGCCTGCTTCACATAACAGCACCCCCCGCTCAATGACGTTCTCTAATTCTCTAATATTACCCGGCCATTGATACGCTTCCAACTCACTTAAGGCGTGCTCGGATAGGCCTTTAATATCCTTATGGTATTTCACTTTAAAATGATTAACAAAACTGTCCGCCAGCAAATGAATATCACTGTTTCTTTCCCGTAGCGATGGGATCAGGATGGGATAGACATTTAATCGATAAAACAAATCTTTACGGAACTCACCTTTTTCGACCTTTTCAAGTAAATCTGAGTGCGTCGCAGCGACAACGCGGACATCCACAGGAATAACGCAAGTGCCACCAACGCGCTCTAACTCTCCCTCTTGCAAAACACGCAATAATTTAGCCTGCGCCGAATACGACAAGTCACCAATTTCATCCAAAAACAAAGTGCCTTTATTAGCGCGTTCGAAACGACCTTCTCGTGATTGGTGCGCCCCCGTATAGGCGCCTTTATCAACGCCAAATAATTCAGCTTCTAGCAAGTCATCTGGAATCGCGGCGCAATTAACGGCTATAAACGGTTCATTATTTCTATCACTTTTTTGATGCAAAGAACGCGCAAAGAGCTCCTTTCCTACGCCCGTCTCGCCCAACAAAAGAACCGTGACCGGCCCTTGTATGGCTTTTTCCAATAACGCTACGGCTTTTTTAAACGGTTTCGATTTGCCAATGATATGACTATCTAAAATTTCGCTCTCAATCAACGACGAACGTAAACTGGTAACCTCATCTCGTAAGTTAAGAATTTGATCAACTACGCTATCGGACTCATAGTATTTAGATAATTCTTCCGGTTTATCCCACTCGGCAACGGGCTTACCGATAATGACACAATATTCGTCCTCACACGCGCGGCAGGCTGCTTCAGAAAATAAGATCGATTGCCCAGTAAATTCGCTACTGTAGCCACTGGCATAACCCACCTCCATCCAGCAAACGGGTTCGTCAGATGCACCAAAAGCCTTTTGGTGGACCTCGCTCTCATAGGAGTTTTCCCACCTAATTTCCATAAAGAATGTTTTTTCTTTGACGTCCATCTCAAAACGAATCGGTGTCACGCGGACTATGCCTTCCAATTGATGCAATTGGGGCCCTACCATAAACTGGTCTTTTTCACTGGCGTCCGGGCGTAATTTTCTTGCTAATTTGGCGTCTTCTACACCCGCTTTAAAGCCTGTCCGCATGATGATGCCCTTCGCGCGCTCCATGCCCATGCTTTCTATCAACTCGCGGCGCATCGACCCCATCGCTTCGCTGTGCAACAGCAGCATGCGTTGTTCGTCTAACCAAATGTGCCCGGTATCAGAAGAAAACCGAATACGATCCCTTAGATCATCGCTCGATGGGTATTCATAACTTGTATCTTGTGTCACTTAATCGACCTTAATACTTACGTAGTGAGCTAAGCCTACAAGAAAAATTTGATCATTTCATTAAAAACGGCTGTTTTTAATGAAATGATCAATCGTTTATTCGAACCAATCATCGAGTTGTTCGCCCTTTAATTCCTCTATCGCGTAGTCATTAAACTCACGATAAGTCGTCCAGTCGTGAATCTTCTGCTTCGCAACGGCGGCACCTTCTAAATCACTCTGGATTAATTGCGTCGAGTACTTATCGAGCATTTGCCCGCTATAACTATTACATTGTTTAAGAAAATCAATAATGATCTCTTTTTTATCTTGCCGGCTGATTGTGCTGTTTATCATGTTTTATACCCACATTAAATTGACGAGAAAAATGTTTAACGATATGGTAAGTGCCATATTTTTATTACTAGTGACCATTACATGAAGAAAAAAATCATTGTCGCTATCACGGGTGCCACTGGTTCAATTTACGGTACTCGTTTGCTCGAAATTCTGCAAACGGTTGATGACGTTGAGAGCCATCTCATCCTATCAAGCGCCGGCGCTTTAACCGCGCAATGCGAACTTGGACTCGATAAAAAAGCCATTATGGCCCTGGCCGACGTGGTACATAACCCAAAAGATATTGGCGCAACGCTTTCCAGCGGTTCGTTTATTACCCACGGTATGGTCATCGCCCCCTGTTCGATGAAAACGCTCGGCTGTATCGCCAACGGCATCGCCGATAACCTGGTTTCCAGGGCCGCAGATGTGGTTTTAAAAGAAAGAAGACGCTTAGTATTAATGGTTAGAGAGACGCCATTAAACCTGGTACACCTTAGAAATATGACCACGCTGTCCGAAATGGGTGCCATCATCGCCCCTCCGGTTCCAGCATTTTACACCTTACCAAAATCTATAGACGACATCGTTAACCATACGGTTGGGCGCGTACTAGACACATTAGACATTTCTACTATAGACTACGTAAAAAGATGGCAAGGCATTAAGGAGTAGTCGCTCGCCGTCTATCTAATAAAAATCACAGCAATTCAGGAGAGAAGTCCATGCTAAGCAGACGCACATTTATTAAAACGGCTTTAGCGTCTAACGCCGCACTGTTAACAACACCATCGCAGGCACTGCAAATTTTATTTGATAACCGTCAGCAGCAACCCTTGCTGGTGTTTGCCGACGAAAGTGCCTTGAATGCCAGAAACTTCATCTCAGGAATCGAAAACGACGGCGCAAATCTCGGCCTTGATATTGGTCGGCACTTTGACTTACTGGCTACGTTTTGCAAGGACTCGCCCAACGGCCAAATCATGGGACTGACCAAGGACTCTGACTTTTTTGTGCTGGAACAGCTGGCTAAAGACTTCGGTTTTTACACCAGTTATTCAGCCAGTCATCGTTACGACGGACAAACTCTCACCCATCAGATCACCGCCGCTGAAGAGCCCGCAAAAATCATCACCAAATCACTGACCAAGGCAGGCGAACAGTGGCCAGCCTGGTTAGCAAAAAACCTGCACGCTTTGCCACAAAAACACCAGCAAACCATCACCACAAAAAGTCAGCTCAACGTAGCAAACGCTGAACCGCACGACTTTTTAGTTTCTTGGTCGCTCAGCACTTCAAAAAGTATTTAAAACGGAATAAACGATGACTAAACCACTCCCACAAGGCATCTCTTTAGGTCAATTCAATGCCGCTATCGCAGAAATTGAAAAAGTAGTCGGCAAGCAATACGTTTTTCTGGATGACGTAACAGAACTTCGAAGCTACCGCGACGCTTACAACACGACTAATGATGCCGATTTTGCCCCCTCAGCGGCCATTGCGCCGAAAAATGTAGAACAAATCCAGAAAATTCTAGCCATCGTCAATAACTATAAAATACCCATTTGGACTATTTCGACCGGTAAAAACTTTGCCTATGGTGGCCCTGCACCACGCAAAGCGGGTTATATCGTGCTTGATTTAAAGCTCATGAACCGAATTATCGAAGTCAACGAGAAGCACGGTTACGCCATCGTTGAACCCGGCGTGAGTTATTATGATTTATATAATTACCTGCAAAGCAAAGGCATAAAACTTTGGATTGATTGCGCCGCGCCTGCCTGGGGCGGCTTTGTCGGCAACACCTCAGACCACGGCGCGGGTTACACGCCTTATGGCGATCACTTATTAATGCAGTGTGGTATGCAAGTGGTTCTGGCCGACGGTACCGTTGTTGAAACGGGTATGGATACAACAGCAAACAGCAAAAGCGGCGCACTATATAAGTATGGGCAAGGCGCAGCGATTGATGGCTTATTCACCCAGTCAAATTTTGGTGTTATCACGCGCATGGGTATGTGGCTTATGCCAGAACCTCCCGGCTATACGCCATTTATGATTACGCTTGAAAACGAGCGCGACCTAGAAACCGTAACCGACCTCACCTTACCGCTAAGACTCAATCAGGTTATTCATAATGCACCGATGACCGTCGATCTATTATGGGAATCCGCCATGTCGGTTAGCAAGCGCCAGTACTACACGGGCACAGGCCCGATGCCGGATAGTAACCGTAAGAAAATGGCTAAAGACCTGGATCTAGGCATCTGGAATTATTACGCCGCCGTGTATGGCCCAGAGCCGATGATGAAAAACAATATGGAGATCATTCGCGATACCTTTAGCCAAATTCCCGGTGCTAAATTTCACTTCGATGATACCCGTAAGGGCGACCCCGGCTGGGACTATCGGGTAAAACTGATGAAAGGCGAGCCGAATATGACCGAATTTAGTTTGCTCAACTGGATCGGTGGTGGCGGACACATCAACTTCTCACCCATTTCAGCTGCCGATGGCAAAGACTCGATGAAACAGTACGAAATGATTCGTAAAAGAGCGCACGAATACGATTTCGACTATATCGGTGAATTTCTAATTGGCTGGCGAGATCAACACCATATTTTCATGTTGATGTTTGACCGCATGAACGCCGAAGAGAAAAAGCGCGCGCACGAGTTATTCGCCGTTTTAGTAGACGATGCCGCGGCATTAGGCTATGGCGAGTACCGCACGCATTTATCCTTTATGGATCAGATCGCTGGCACTTATTCCTGGAACGACAACGCGCTGTGGGATACCCACCACGCACTGAAGGATGAGCTGGACCCTAATGGCATTCTTTCGCCAGGAAAAATGGGGATTTGGCCAAAGAATTTAAGGGGCAACTCATGAAAAAACAACTCATAATAGCACTCAGCTTATTGGCGCTAACGGCTTGTGAGCAACAAACCGCTGCACCCGTAGCCGCCGTTGAGCA
>JASJGO010000135.1:0-14798 GCA_033791505.1 Cycloclasticus sp. | reverse complement strand
ATAGTTTTAATATAGATAAACAGGAGTTTAAGGCCGCGTTGGCCCGAGTTTCTATTTTATCCAATGAAAAATACAAAGGGATCAGATTGGATTTATCGAGTCAAACCATGACTATAAATGCAAACAACCCAGAGCAAGACGAAGCAGAAGAAGAGGTTTCCATTGATTATGATGGCGAAGAGATGAGCATGGGGTTTAACTCTAGTTACTTAATGGATGCGTTAAACGTTATTGAGTCTGAAAAAGTGAGGGTTTCTTTTACCGACACCAATAGCAGTTGTTTGCTAGAGAACCCAGGCGATAAAAGCAGTCGATTTGTTATTATGCCGATGCGAATTTAAGCGCAAATAATGATGATTAAAGATGTCTTTATCTGAGATACACATTAAAGATGTTAGAAACATAACAAGCATCCAGCTCCAGCCATCAAGTAAGCTTAATATTATCGTTGGTCCTAATGGCAGTGGCAAAACAAGCCTATTGGAGGGGATTTATTTATTAAGCAGAGCGCGTTCGTTTCGAACCCAAAATGTCAAAAAAGTAATTACCAACGATAAAAAAAACCTGATCGTTTACGCGGAACTAAACCATAAGGGGGTTAAAAACAAAATAGCCCTTAAAAAAGATGCTAGCGAAACCGTGATTAGAATTAACGGCAAAACAGAAAAAAAATCCTCGGAACTTTCGCGCTATCTTCATGCTCATTTAATTAGACCCGAATCGCAAACGCTGTTGGAAAACGGCGCCGCCGCGAGAAGGTCTTTCGTAGACTGGGGTGTGTTCCACGTGAAACACGACTTTTTAGGTCTCTCCAAAAAGTACAACCAGACCTTAAAGCAAAGAAATAAATTATTGAAATCAAGGCGTCTTGATACGCTAAGCTCTTGGAATGATAAGTTGTCGGAATGCGGTATAATGGTGGCATCTGAGAGAGAACGGTATATCATTAAGCTCGAAGTGGAGTTGCGCTTGATCTCAAAAGACCTTGTGGGCGAGGCGGAGGTCAGTATAGAGTACATAAGGGGCTGGGATAATGATTTAACTCTCGCTCAGGCCTTGGCTAGGACTAGGGCGAGAGATATTCAATATGGCTATACAACGATGGGCGCTCATAAGTCGGATATTAAAATACTTGTTGATAACAAGCCAGCGCAGGATTTTCTTTCCAGGGGCCAGATGAAGTTGTTGGTAATAGCGCTTTACCTAGCGCAAATTAAAGTGATGTTTGAGGACCAGGTTAAATCAACTTGCGTTTTATTAGATGATTTGGCTGCGGAACTGGATATTAATAACTTTAAGAAGGTTATGTTGTTCTTGGTTAACTTAGATATACAGGTTTTTGTTACAACGACAAACGAGAGCTTGTTTTTGGAATACATTGAAACAAAAGGGTCAAAAGTGTTTCACGTGAAACGCGGCTGCATACAAAAAGGGGTGGTTTAAGTGAGCGAAGACGTTACAAAACAACAAACTTATGATTCTTCCAATATCCAGGTTTTAAAAGGATTGGATGCAGTTAGAAAAAGACCGGGGATGTATATAGGTGATACGGATGATGGGTCTGGTTTGCACCATATGGTCTTTGAGGCCGTTGATAACTCCATAGATGAGGCGTTAGCCGGCCATTGCACCGAGGTGGGCGTTATTATTCATGATGATAATTCGGTTACCATAACGGATGATGGACGAGGAATCCCGGTAGATATTCACCCTGAAGAGGGTCGATCTGCCGCAGAGGTGATCATGACGGTTTTGCACGCGGGCGGTAAGTTTAATGATAATGCTTATAAGGTGTCTGGTGGTTTACATGGTGTTGGTGTTTCGGTGGTTAATGCCTTGTCCGACACGCTTGAGCTCACTATAAAAAGAGAAGGTCACGTCCACTACCAAAAATATACAAATGGTGAGCCAGTTGAACCATTAAAGGTTATAGGTGCTAGCGATAAAACGGGGACGAGTGTTCGATTTAAACCGAGTAAGAATATATTTAATAATATAGACTTCCATTTTGAAATATTAGCGAAAAGGTTGCGGGAGTTGTCTTTTTTAAACTCGGGTGTAAGAATTCGACTGTCAGATGAGAGAACTGCTAAAGAAGAGGTGTTTGAGTATGAGGGGGGGATACAGGCCTTTGTTACACACCTTAATAAGAATAAAGCGCCCATCCACGAAAATATCATTTACATTAATGTCGAAAAAAGTGATGTAAATGTCGAGGTTGCTTTGCAGTGGAATGACTCGTACCAGGAAAATATTTTTTGTTATACGAATAATATCCCACAGAGAGATGGCGGAAGCCATTTGGCTGGATTTAGAGCAGGGCTTACGCGAACGCTTAATCAATATATAGAAAGCCACGGCTTGGCTAAAAAACAAAAGGTCGCCACTTCTGGTGATGATGCGAGGGAGGGTTTAACGGCGGTTTTATCCATTAAGGTACCTGATCCCAAGTTTTCATCGCAAACCAAAGATAAGTTGGTTTCATCTGAGGTTAAGCCTCTTGTTGAATCATCTTTATCGGAAGCGCTACAGGACTTCTTGCTAGAAAATCCTGCGCAGGCAAAAGAAATAGCCGGCAAGATGTTAGAGGCCGCGAGGGCAAGGGATGCGGCAAGAAAAGCCCGTGAGATGACTAGAAGAAAGTCAGCCCTCGATATAGCCGGCCTACCCGGAAAGCTGGCTGACTGTCAGGAAAAGGACCCCGCCTTATCAGAAATATTTCTAGTGGAAGGGGACTCGGCTGGCGGATCAGCCAAGCAAGGACGAGATCGAAAAACACAGGCCATTCTGCCGTTGAAAGGAAAGATTCTCAATGTGGAGAAGGCCCGGTTTGACAAGATGATCTCCTCTGAAGAGGTGGGGACGTTGATTACTGCGCTTGGTTGCGGCATTGGAAAGGAAGAGTATAAGCCGGAAAATCTGCGTTATCACAAAATAATTATCATGACCGATGCGGATGTCGATGGATCGCATATACGGACTCTTTTACTAACGTTTTTTTATCGTCAAATGCCGGAATTGATAGAAAACGGCAATATTTATATAGCGCAGCCACCGTTATACAAGGTTAAAAAAGGCAAACAGGAGTATTACGTTAAAGATGATGAAGAATTAAGCAGTTACTTGCTTCAACTGGCTCTACAGAAAGCGAGTTTAGTCATCAATGATGAAACGCCGCCCATTACGGGCATAGCCTTAGAGCAGCTCGCTAAAGAACATATTCAAATCGAGGCTATTATTGCCAGGTTATCTAGACGTTATGATGAACTAATTTTAAATGAACTATTGGTTTCTGAAGAAATTAGCGCTACTGCAGAAGAAAAAGAGTTATTAGCCTGGGTGGGAAGACTGGAGGAAAAGTTAAACCTGGTGGAAGACTGCCCCACAAAATACCGGCTAGTAGTGAAGTACGAAGAAGAGAAGTGGCTTATTCATTGTGTAACACTCTCCCATGGCGTCGAAAAAACATTTGAAATAACGCCCTTATTCTTTAAATCAGCCGAATACAAAAGAATATTGGCCTTTGGTAAAACACTAAAGGGAATGTTTGAAGAAGGCTCAAAGTTGGTGATGGGGGATAATGCACAGGATGTTAGTAGCTTTAGAGACGTCTTTGCCTTGCTGATGAAAGAGGCAAGGAAAGGGCAGCAAATACAACGCTACAAAGGCTTGGGTGAAATGAACCCAGAGCAGTTATGGGAAACTACCTTAGACGCTGACTCCAGACGACTACTTCAGGTTAGAATCGAAGACGCGATTGTCGCTGATGAGGTGTTCACCACGTTAATGGGCGATGAAGTTGAGCCGCGACGTAACTTCATCGAAAAAAACGCTCTCGAGGTCTCTAACTTAGACGTTTAATTGCTTCGCATTCAAAATGAATCGAGCAAAGAAGAAAAAAGAAAGTTTTAAATAAGGGAAAAGCAGTCCCTGGTTAATAATCAATTAACTATCTAAACTTGCCTGGGTAATAAACGGCTTACCCAGGCAAATTCCTTCCTGGATATTCCTCTCTTATTCTTAAATAGGAAGTGAAAAATAAATTTCATCGCGACGAATATGGCCTTAAGAGGCCGATGGGGAGCTTAAAGGTAAAAACTCAAGTGGTTGGGTTGGTATCAATGAGAAGAAGCCGTGAAAAGCTTTATATAAAGCCTTTTTTCGGGCCGATCAGCGAAAATTTCAGCTTTTCTAGTGCATGATAGACAACAGCAAATGAAAATAAAGCTACCGATATCAGTGCAACTTTTTGTTGATGATGGATCAGGTTGATATAAAAAGGCCGCTAAAATAAGCGGCCTTTTTATTTGTTACAGAAACAATGAAAGCTTATTTAATAAATAACATTTCATGGTATTTAGCTAAAGGCCAAAGATCATCGGCTACTTCACATTCAAGCGCGTCAGCGTGAGTTCTTACTTCAAGCATTAGAGGGCAAATCTGTTTGGCGCTGAACTGTAAGTGCTCTTCAATAGAAGCAAAGTCATGAGTCTCTATAGCGGCACTTAGCTTGGAAACAGCGGCCATCATTGCATTAAGCTCAGCGGCGGTTTTTTGTATGCCTGTGCTGTCGAGTTCAATACCTTGGTCAGCCATGCTTGACTGGGTTAGAGATAAATCTGCAAGATGCCGGCTAGCAGCGGGAACGATTAAGGTTTTTGCCATATTGATAACGAGCTTGGCCTCGACCTCAATAGAAAGAATGTACTGTTCAGAATACACTTCATAGCGGCTGGCTAATTCAACGGGAGAAAGAACATCGGTGGTTGAAAATAACTCAATGATGGAGTCTTCACAAAAAACGGGTAAGGCTTCAGCAGCTGTCGGCAGGTTTTTAAGTCCGCGTTCTTCAACGGCCATTTTGTGCCATTCGGCGGAATAACCATCACCACCAAAGACTACATTTCCGTGTTCATTCATAAGCTCCTGAAGAACACAAATAACGGCTTCAACCTGGGTGCCTTTTTTTAATTCAACTTCAAGTTTTGCAGCAATCCAGTTAAGAGAGTCCGCGAGCATCGTGTTCATAGCAACTAAAGGACCAGACACTGATTGAGATGAGCCTACCGCACGAAACTCAAACCGGTTGCCGGTAAATGCAAAGGGAGAGGTACGATTACGATCACCGGGATCACGATCAAAGCGTAAGATTTGGCTTAAGCCTAAATCCATTAAGCCGCCTTCATCTGATGCAATCAATTTACCTTCTTTAATGTCCTGGTAGACTTTCTCAAGCTGCTCACCGAGGTAGACTGACAGAATGGCAGGAGGGGCTTCGTTTGCGCCTAGGCGATGATCGTTTGCGGAAGAAGCGATAACGGCACGAAGTAAAGGGCCGAATTTATGAACGCCACGAATAACCGCTCCACAGAATAATAAAAAGTTTAAATTATCGTGCGGTGTTTTGCCGGGATCAAGTAGATTGCCCTGGGTTGAATTGCCAACCGACCAGTTAACGTGTTTACCAGAACCATTGATACCAGCGAATGGTTTTTCATGCAGTAAGCAAATAAAGCCATGTTTTTTAGCGGTCATCTTTAATAAGGTCATGATCATCTGTTGATGATCAGCAGCGACGTTAGCAGATTCGAAGTAAGGAGCCAGTTCAAATTGCCCGGGTGCTACTTCGTTATGCCGTGTTTTAGCGGGAATACCAAGGCGGTAAAGCTGGTCCTCGAGGTCTTGCATGAACACTTGAACGCGGGCGGGTATTGCACCGAAATAATGGTCGTCAAACTGTTGTCCTTTAGCTGATGGCGCACCGAATAATGTGCGACCAGCCAGTAATAGATCTGGTCGGCTATTAGCAAAATTACTGTCAACAAGAAAGTATTCCTGCTCTGCGCCACAGCTTGAATTAAGCGCAGCTACATCGGTTTCGCCCATTAATGAAAGTACTTTTTGTGCCGCATCGTTCATCGCTTTATTTGAGCGCAATAAAGGTATTTTCTTATCTAGCGCTTCGCCAGTCCAAGACATAAAGACACTTGGGATCATTAAGGTAGAGCCATTATCGGTGTGCATGATGTAAGCGGGGCTTGAAGGGTCCCAGGCGGTATAACCACGCGCCGCGTTGGTCATTCTTAAACTGCCGTTCGGGAAAGATGAACCATCTGGCTCACCCTTAATCAATAAGCTGCCGGTAAACTCAGTAATGGACGCACCTTCTGGGTTGGTGATGATGAAACCATCGTGTTTTTCAGCCGTAATATTGGTCATTGGGTAAAAAATATGAGAGAAAAACTTAACCCCCTTTGCTAAAGCCCAATCCTTCATTGCTGCGGCAACAATATCGGCGGTCGCCGCGTTTAATGGCTCGCCCGTTTGTACGGTCTTTTTAATGGCCTTAAAAGCCGATTTTGAAAGACATTCTTCCATCGCGGATAAGCTGAAAACGTCACAGGCCCAAATTTCTTTTAGCGATTTAGGTTTGTCGACGGCGATAGGTTCACGGTTTGTTATTTGATAAATTGCTTGAAGACGTGCTTCGTTTCCACTCATTTTAATTTCCTATGGTTAAATTTATAAACAAAGGCCCGCTTAAGACCGGCAAGCGGGCGTATTAATTAGTACATCCATTAAGTCAGCAAAAAACATACCAAGATTATAAGCATAAAATAAATAGAAGCACCCCTGGAAAACACCTGTAACACATTGAAAATAATTGATTTTATATAACGGCGCAAACAAGCACACAATATAAGCGCACCTTAATAGTGCGGACGCACTATTAAGGTGCGAAAAAGATAAGTTTTGGTTTAATCAGTTTCAAGGGTCGCGGTTACAGATATTTCGTCCATCTTAGCTTCAATCCAGCTTTCAGCCGCTTGATTAAGCTCTCTTGCTGACATTGTGCTGCTGTCTATCATCGGGCCAATACGAACCTGAATCGTGCCAGGGTATTTTATAAACGCTTTTTTGGGCCAATATTCCCCTGCGTTATGCGCCACAGGTATGATCGGGTAGCCTGATTTTTCGGCTAATAAGGCACCGCCCACCATATACTTACGCTTTTCGCCGGGTGCGGTTCGCGTTCCCTCAGGAAAGATAACGACCCAACGGCCGGTTTTTAAACGATCGGTGCCTTGATCAATAATTTGTTTAAAGGAGCTGCTTTTTTTAGAGCGGTCGATGGCGATAGGCTGGGTCAGGGCCAACGCCCAGCCAAACAAAGGAATCCATAATAACTCACGTTTCATTACCCAACATTGTTCGGGGAAGAGGGCTTGTAGAGCAAACGTTTCCCATGCAGATTGATGTTTGCAAAAGATAATACCGTTACCTTTAATATTTTCTTTGCCTATGACCTGGTAATCAAGTTTGCAAATAACGTTAAGTGCTTTGATAACGAGCTTGGCCCACGAGCTGCTAATGGCATAACGAGTACGGTAAGGGAAAGCGAAAAAAATAAGTACTAAGGGGGCGAAAATAAATAGCGTTACAACCTGAAAAATAAAGAACAGGGTTGAGCGTAAGGCGAGAATTAAAATATTAGGCGAGGATGGCTTTGGCGGCGTCATATAGGGTCTCATATATTGGATAAGGCAGCGCAGGGTTCTGTTGTCGGGTCTTTTCACCCTTGCCGGTTAAAACCAGTATGGCCTTGGCACCAACGTCTGCAGCCGCCTGAAGGTCACGCAAACTATCGCCAATGACAATAGAATTGGTAAGAGTTATCTGGTTTTTGTCTGCAAGCGTCTTTAACAGCCCCGCTTTAGGCTTGCGGCAGCCGCATTCGTCTTCAGGTTTATGCGGGCAAAAGGCTATATCGTCGATTTGCCCTCCAGCCTGTTGTACCAGAGTACTCATCTTGCGATGCATAGCGTCCAGAGTCTCTAGTGTGAAAAAACCACGGCCAACCCCGGACTGGTTGGTGGCAACAAAAATACGGTGCCCCGCCTGGTGTAATAGAGCAATCGCTTGAATGCTGCTATCTATCGCTATCCATTCGGCCTCACTTTTTACATAAGCCTCACTATCTAGGTTGATAACGCCATCGCGATCTAAAATAATATCCTGACATTTGGTTGATTTGTGGTTCATGCTAAATCATTTATATCATTTATATCATTGATATGTCAGCAATTTTTATAAAATTAGCGTGGATATTGGAGAGTAACGCTAAGCGGGAATTTCTCAGGTTTTGGTCTTCAGCCATGATAAAAACGTGCTCAAAAAAAGCATCAACAGGCTCTTTAAGCGCCGATAAAAGCTTGAGTGCCTGAATGTAGTCCCGTGCTTCAATTAGTGGGCTTACCAGCGCTTCAATGCGTTGTAATTGCTGGTGTAGCTCTACCTCTGCAGCGTCCGTTAACAAAGAAGGATTAAATTGGCTGGAGATATTGGCGGGGGCTTTTTTTAACAAGTTTTGTATTCGTTTGTTTGCCTCGCTCAGGCTGGCGGCTTCATCGAGCTGGGCAAAGTCTTTTACAGCGAGAAGGCGCTGCATAAAATCACTAGGCTCTGAACAGCCGATATTAGCAACAGCACTAAAGTGATCGGCCGAGAAGCCATTATTCAAGCAATAGCCTTTAAGGCGATCTAGCATAAAGTTAAATACTTGATCTTTGGCGCTATTCGCATCGAATGAGTGGCTAAATTGCGCGCAAGATAGGTTTATTAGCTCTTTTAGGTCGAGCGTGAGGTTGTTCTCGATAATGATGCGCAAAATACCCAAGGAGGCACGGCGTAAAGCAAAGGGGTCCTTTTCACCCGTCGGTAGCAAGCCAACGCTAAAAATTCCGACTAGCGTATCGAGTTTGTCGGATAAGGCGAGAACTTGCCCTGTTTTAGTCATTGGCAGAGCGCCACCAGATTGTTTGGGTAAGTATTGCTCTTCTATTGCGCTGGCGACGTATTGTGGTTCGCCATTTTGCACGGCGTAATAACGTCCAATAACGCCTTGCAGGCTGGCGAATTCGCCCACCATATCGGTCACCAGGTCGGTTTTACTGAGTTGAGCAGCACGCGTAGCAAGCGCTACGTCACAACCGAGTAACTCTGCGAGCGTTGCAGCTAATGCTGCTACGCGCTGAGTTTTATCTCCAAGCGAGCCCAAGGCATGCTGGTAAACCACATTATTCAACGAATCGACGCGATCGGCGAGCGTGGTTTTGCTGTCTTGCTGCCAAAAGAATTCAGCGTCGGAAAGCCTTGGGCGAATAACGCGTTCATTGCCGTGGCTAACAGAAGCCGGGTTGTTACTTTGAATATTACTAATAGTGATAAAGAAAGGCAGCAAGGCCCCATGCTCATCCAGCAGCGGAAAATACTTCTGGTTGGTTTGCATGGTCGTTATCAGTACTTCTTTCGGCAAGGAAAGAAATTTTTCGTCGAAACTACCGGTGACGGCTACGGGGAACTCGACCAGGGCGGTAATTTCGTCGAGCAAATTAGCTTCAATATGGGCGCAGCCAGAAACCGTTGAGGCGGCTTGAAGAACTTGCTCATTAATGCGTTCGCGCCGTTCCTCAAAACTAGTGATCACGTACGCGGCGCGCAATTGCTCGCTATAGTTAGCAGGAGAGGACAAACTAATGGCATTGGGGGCATGAAAACGATGTCCATAACTGATGTTAGAGGTTTTGATGCCGAAAAATTCAGCCTCAATAACCTTATCGTCAAATAATAAGACAGCCCAGTGCACGGGCCTGACGAATGCGTTATTTGAGTTTCCCCAGCGCATGCGTTTTGCAATAGGTAATCTAGCGAGGGCTTTTTCTATAATACTCGGAATAAGCGCTTCGGCAGATTGACCTTTCTCAAGCTTGTTATAAGAGAGCCATTCGCCTTTGCCGGTTTTAAGCGTTCCAAGTTGGCCAAACTCAGCGCCACAACTTTTTGCGAAGCCTAAGCTAGCTTTGCTGGGTTTGCCTTCGCTATCGTAAGCAGCAACGAGGGCGGGGCCGCGTTTTTCAACGACATTATCTTGTTGCGCGATATCTATCGCCTCTATCCAAATCGCTAATCGACGCGGGGTGGCGAAACAATGCGTTTTAGCAAAGGCTAAATTGGCCTCTTGTAGACCAGCAGACACGCCATTTAGTAGGTGGTCGCGTAAGGTTTTTAGTGTTGTTGGCGGTAATTCTTCACAACCTAGTTCAAACAATAAATCTTTTTTAGCCATCATTTAGACGCCCCTTTTTTTGAGCCGTTATTTAACAGGGGAAAGTCCAGCGCCTCGCGTGAGGCGTAGTAGGTTTCTGCGACAATTTTCGATAGCGTGCGTACGCGTAGAATAAACCGTTGTCTTTCGGTGACCGAAATAGCGTGTCGAGCATCCAGTAAATTAAACGTATGCGAGGCTTTTAAAACTTGTTCATAGGCGGGTAAAGGCAAACTTTGTTCAATAAGTTCGTTGCAGGCAAGTTCACATTGATTGAATTGTTCAAACAGGTTTTGTGTGTTGGCGTGTTCGAAATTGTAGGCGGACATTTCCACTTCATTCTGGTGAAAAATATCACCGTAAGTGACCGTACCGTTTTTGTTCATTGACCAAACCAGATCGTAAACGCTCTCAACGCCCTGTAAGTACATGGCGATGCGCTCTAAGCCGTAGGTAATTTCACCGCTCACGGGGCGGCAATCTAAGCCGCCAACCTGTTGGAAATAAGTAAATTGAGTCACTTCCATACCATTAAGCCAGACTTCCCAGCCTAAGCCCCAGGCGCCAAGAGTCGGAGACTCCCAGTTATCTTCAACGAAACGGATATCGTGTTCGAGCATATCAAAGCCCAGGTGTCTCAGCGAGTCGAGATATAAGTCCTGAATATCGGTAGGAGACGGTTTGATGATGACCTGGAATTGATAATAATGTTGCAGGCGATTAGGGTTTTCGCCAAAGCGACCATCGGTAGGCCGACGTGAGGGCTGCACATAGGCGGCGGACCATGGTTCTGGGCCAATAGCGCGTAAAAAAGTAGCTGGGTGAAAGGTTCCAGCGCCCACTTCGAGGTCTAGAGGTTGCAGGATAACGCACCCCTGATCAGCCCAATATTCTTGCAATGCAAGGATAAGGCCCTGGAATGTCATGAGGTCTTGATTGGATTTTGCCACGTTAAAATAAGGAGTTAATTAATTAAACGGGAAGTATATCTAATAAGCCAGCACTTATCATCAAAAGCCCCATAAGAAAGGGGCGCGACACAACAAATCGCTATCCGGTATAATGCGCCGTTTAAAGAACTTAGTGGGCGAAATGGCAAAACAACGAAAAGCAGTCGCATTAATATCAGGTGGTCTGGATTCCCTGTTGGCGGCAAAAGTCATGCTTGAACAAGGCGTTCATGTAGAGGGCATAAATTTTTATACTGGGTTTTGCGTAGAGGGTCATACGCACGCGATTCGTAAAAAAGACAAAGCAAAGCCAAAAAGAAATAACGCCCTTTGGAGTGCGGAACAGCTTGGCATTAAACTGCACATCATTGATATTATTGAAGAATATAAAGATGTTCTATTAAATCCAAAGCACGGCTATGGGGCTAATATGAACCCTTGTCTCGACTGTAAAATTTTTATGGTTGGAAAGGCGAAAGAATGGGCGGAAGAAAATGACTTTGATTTCATCATTACCGGCGAAGTGATTGGTCAACGACCTATGTCGCAACGTAAAGATACGATGCCCGTTATTTCTGCACAGTCTGGAGCGGATGATTTATTACTGCGCCCATTATGTGCGCAAAATTTACCAGAAACCTTGCCGGAACGCGAAGGTTGGGTTAACCGCGAAGAGTTGTTTGGCTTCAGCGGCCGCAGTCGTAAACCACAAATGGCGCTGGCCGAAAAATTTGGTTTTGACGATTATGCGCAACCCGCTGGCGGCTGTTGTTTCTTAACGGATAAATCATATTCTGTAAAACTCACCGACTTGTGGGCATCGCGAGGCAAAAGAGACTATGAACTAGACGATATCATGTTGTTGAAGGTGGGCAGACATATACGACCTAAGCCGGGCTTTAAACTGATTATTGCACGCGAAGAAGGCGAAAATAACTTCTTACAGGGTTATAGAAAACAATTTATAACGCTAAGAACAATGAGCCACAAAGGGCCGTTGACGCTACTGGATGGCACCGCCACTGAGGACGATTTGAAATTAGCGGCGCAAATAGTCGCACGATTTAGCCAGGGTCGCGATGCAGAAAGCGTAGACGTTGAAGTGGTCGAAACGGGCGTGAGTAAAAACTTTACGGTTAAGCCTTTAGCCATTGGAGAGATACTGGACGAGTGGCGAGTATGATCGAACTGGATGCACGAAGATTGATGTGCCCTATGCCGGTTATTCGTACACAAAATATCATTAAGACACTAAATTTGGCTGATAAAGTGCGGGTAACCTGCACCGACCCGGGCGTTATGCAAGATATTCCAGCCTGGTGTAGAATTAATGGGCATACCGTTCTGCTAGCAGAAGAAGTTGACGGTGAGTACGTCCTTACAATTGAAGTCGGAAATGAATAACACAACATCATGTTGACGCAGCTAAGCGAAATGCAGGCTAAAAAAGACATCACCGTTATCGGTGGCGTGGTCAATTTGGTGCTCTCGGTGTTCAAAATTGGTGTTGGTTGGGTCAGTCAATCGCACGCCCTGATTGCCGATGGCTTTCACTCTTTATCCGATCTGTTATCAGATGGACTGGTTTACTACGCATCCCATCACGCCAGCCAGGAAGCGGACGACGAACACCCTTATGGCCACGAGAGATTTGAAACATTGGCGACAGTTATGCTGGGCGCTTTGTTGATAGCGGTGGCAGGGGCGATAGTTTGGGACGCGATGTCTCGTTTTTTTAGCGATCAAAGCTTGTCGTATGGTTGGTGGGTTATCGTTGCCGCGTCCTTATCGGTATTATGTAAAGAGGTGTTGTATCACTTAACCATGCGCACCGCGAAGGCGACAAAATCCGAATTATTAAAAGCCAATGCCTGGCACCATAGAAGTGATGCCGTTTCGTCGCTGGTGGTGTTGGTTGGCGTAGGATTAGAAATGGCGGGATTTAAATATTTTGATTCCATTGCTGCGCTCATTGTTGGTTTGATGGTGATAAAAATTGGTTTTGATCTGGTATTGAATGCGAGCAAGGAGCTGGTTGATACCGCCCTGGATGCAGAAACAGTTGAGCAAATAAAACGCGTTATTTTAAATGTTCCAGGGGTCGAAGAACTGCACTTTTTGAGAACCCGTAAAATGGGCTCAACGGCTTTGGTTGATGTGCATATTTTGGTCGAGCCTAAAATTAGCGTATCGGAAGGCCATCTAATCAGCGAAACTGTTCGCCTCTCCTTAATAAAAGAGGTCGAAAATATTGGCGAAGTAATGGTGCATATTGACCCCGAGGATGACGAAACCTCCTCTCCAAGCCTCTTTCTTCCGTTAAGGGAAGAGCTATTAGCGAAGTTTGATGATGCCTGGAAAGGTTTAGTTGAAAAAGATAGCATTAAGCAGATTAAGCTGCACTACCTGGACGGTAAGGTGGCGGCTGAAATTGAACTGCCCCTGGAGTTGTTTACGGATAATAAAAAAGCAAAAGAAATAGCGTTGGCCTTAAAAGTGAAATCATTGGACGTGACGGGGGTGGAACAGGTAAAGGTTTTATTCTATTAGTTCGTTGTGTACTAGTCGAGCGGAGTTGCTCAATTAAAACCCATTGACATAAGTGGACTTATATTTTGCGCTAAAATATGCAAAAATTGCACAGTTATTCGTGTTGTATTTATTAAATTAATGAGGAAAAAAATCATGTCAATACAAGATGTATTAGATCTAATTAAAGAAAAAGAAGTTGTGTTTGTCGATTTTCGCTTTTGTGACACCTTGGGTAAAGAGCAGCACGTAACGGTTCCATCGCATACGATTGATGCAGGGTTATTTGAAGATGGAAAGATGTTTGATGGTTCTTCTATTGCTGGTTGGAAGGGGATTAATGAGTCAGATATGATTCTGATGCCGGATCCTTCCACGGCCGTTCTGGATCCGTTTTTTGATGATGTAACGTTGATTTTACGTTGCGATATTATTGAACCAAACGATATGTCTGGCTACGAAAGGGATCCGCGTTCCATCGCTCAAAGAGCAGAAGGGTATCTACAGTCAACGGGTATTGGTGATAAGGCTTACTTTGGCCCAGAAAACGAATTTTTCGTATTTGATGACGTGCGCTGGGGTTCAGACATGTCCGGCACATTCTTTAAAGTCGACTCAGAAGAGTCCGGCTGGAACTCAGAAAAAGTGTATCAAGACGGCAATATGGGCCACCGTCCAGGCGTAAAAGGCGGTTACTTCCCAGTGCCTCCAGTCGACTCACTGCATGATATGCGCGCCGCGATGTGCTTAACGCTAGAAGAAATGGGCCAGGAAACGGAGGTACACCACCATGAGGTAGCAACAGCGGGTCAGTGTGAAATTGGCACGGTGTTTAACACCTTGGTGAAAAAAGCCGACGAAGTGCTAGAGCTTAAGTACGTGGTTCATAACGTTGCCCATGCCTACGGCAAAACGGCTACTTTTATGCCAAAACCTTTGGTTGGTGACAATGGAAGTGGTATGCACGTCCATCAATCTATTTTCAAAGATGGTAAGGCCTTGTTCTCTGGTGATTTATACGGTGGTTTATCTGAAACGGCGCTGTTCTACATTGGCGGTATTATTAAGCACGCTAAAGCGATTAATGCGTTTTCAAATGCCTCAACCAATAGTTATAAGCGTTTAGTTCCAGGTTTCGAAGCACCCGTTATGCTGGCTTATTCCGCGCGCAACCGCTCTGCGTCGATTCGTATTCCTTTTGTCTCTAACCCAAA
>JASJGO010000134.1:0-20058 GCA_033791505.1 Cycloclasticus sp. | reverse complement strand
GTTGCTATCAGCAAACAGTTCTTTTCGCATGGTATAGCCCAACACCGCCGTTGATCGTGCCTGCCCCACGCCGCCAGAAAAAAAGCGCCCGATGGCGACATTAAACCCCCATGCTTCGCTCATATCTGGCCCTACGCCCAGTATCACCCCGCTTCGTTGACGCCCCTGGTACTCAACTACTCCCGAGCCTTGAACCACCGGCACGACCTTTGTCACCCCTGGTAATTGCTTCATAGAGTCTGCATCTTCAAGCGTCAACGGCCTTACGGTGGACAGCAAGCCACCGGCCCCATGGGTTTCTTTTAAACCCGGGTTAATGGCAATAATCCGCGCACCGAACTGTGAAAAGCTATCTAACACGTAATGCTGAACTCCCTCCCCAATCGCCATTAATAACGTCACCGAGGCGATACCAATCGCTATACCCAGTGCGGTCAACAGGCTTCTCGAACGATTACTAATAACCGCTCCTGACACCCATTTAGTAGCATCGAGTAAATTCATTTCTCCCCTCGTTGCTGCTTGCCCTGCAATGCATCGACGGGCGCTAATGCGGCAGCGCGCTGCGCCGGTAACCAGGCAAAAAGTAGCGCGAACACCATCGCTAGTAGCACCGAACCTAACTGAGACCACCACGGCGAATGAAACTGAATATCATCAAAATAGCCGTTTGCCAGCATCAACACCAGGTGACTAAACGCCAAACCAGAAACAGACGCCACTATCGCGATCAGCCCGGCTTCACATAAAAATAACAGCCGTACCGTCGCAGCCGTTGCGCCTAAAGCCTTCAGCAGGCCGATTTCTTTAGTTCGTTGAGAGACGGTAATAATCATCATATTCATAATTAAAATGCCCGCAACCAACATACTGATAGACGCGATCCCGGCGACAGCGACAGTGAGCGTATCCAGAATATCCTGTACCGAAGATAACATCGCGTCTTGCGAAATAACCGTCACGTCTTCTTCTCCTTCGTGACGTTGTTTTAATAGCTCAACTATTTTTTGCTTAACAGTCGGCAGTTGTTGGTAAGTTCGCACCTCGGTAAATAATCTGAATAGGCCGTCCACATTGAACAGAGACTGGGCACTTTGTACGGGAATAATAATCACGTCATCCATGTCGAAACCAAAACTGGTTCCGCTTTCTTTTAGCACCCCGATAACACGAAAACGGCTACCCCCTGCACGCACCCATTCACCTAAAGCAGACTTGCCAACAAATAATTCTTTACGTAATTTATTACCTATTACGCAAACGGCCTCCCCTCTTTGCAAGTCTGAATCGGGCAATAGCTGGCCTTGCGCGACCTCTAAGTGCCGGATTAAAAAGAAACTACGGCTTGTGCCCATCAACATCACTTCTCGCAGCTTGCCCGCGTAAGACACGTCAACATTGCCCAATACTAGCGGTGCAACGGATTTTACCCCCGATAGTCTGGATACTGCCCGAGCGTCTTCTAGGGTCAACGACCGGGGCGACTCGCCAGTAATCGGCGGCATACCACCCCTAGTTTCTTTTTTCCCCGGCAAGGTGATTAAGGTATTGCGTCCCAGCAAATTAAACTCGTCCAGCACAAAGTTTTTAGCGCCTTCTCCCAGCGCCGTTAGCAAATTAACCGCCACCACGCCTATTGAAATAGCCACCCAGAGTACGGTGGTACGAAAACGCTGGCGGTTCAAAACCTGCGTTATAAATCTAAGCATGTCTAGCCAGTACATATCGACTTAAGTAGTTTGCTCGTCGTTAATTCGTCCATCCAGCATATTGAGCTGGCGGCGAGCACGGGCACCGATAGCGAGATCGTGCGTCACCACGATCAAGGTAATGCCTTCTTCATTCAACCCTTCTAGCAATCGCGTTACGTCTGCGCCAGATTTTGAATCCAGGTTGCCGGTCGGCTCGTCGGCCAATAAAATACTCGGTTTCATGACGATCGCTCGGCCTATGGCCACGCGTTGGCGTTGACCTCCAGATAACTGGTTTGGGCTGTGATGCGCGCGATCGACCAGCGACAGTTTTTCTAACACGGCGTCGACTTTTAGTTTTCGTTCTTTCGAGGGAACACCCGACAGCATCATCGGCAGTTCAATATTTTCTCGCGCCGTCAATCGTGGCACTAAATGATATGACTGAAATACAAAGCCAATTTTTTCGCTTCGAAGCCGTGTCCTTTCGGCCTCGTCCAAAGCTGAAACGTTCGCTCCATCCAGCCAGTAGTCACCGGAATTGGCCCTGTCCAACAGACCCAAAATATTCATCAGGGTCGACTTTCCTGAACCCGATGGCCCCATCACGGCAATGTATTCGCCTTTTGTAATACTTAATGAGACGTCGTCTAAGGCGTGAACGGTTTGATCGCCAATTTGAAATCGCTTATCTAAATGTTTAAGCTCAATCATTCTTCGGCGGACACCAACGCGCCGTCTATGGCCCCTTCCGCGTCGAGCGACAACAGCACCTTATCACCCCCTGTTAAGCCATCTAACACCTCTGTGAAACGCCAGTTACTGATACCCGGCTTGAATGTCTTTAGTGTTAATCGTTGCGTTGATGGCTGGTACAATAAAACACTATTACCATCAATAACTGCTTCTGTTGGTAGCCTTAAGGTATTTTTTTTCTGTTGAATAATGACGTCTATATCCGCGCTATAGCCGATCAAGAATTTTTTTTGTTGCGTCTTATCTAATAATTTGACGTCCACATCCACCGTGCGGGCCTGTTTCTCAAACTCTTTCACGTACGGCGCGATACGCGTTACCTCGCCGGCAAATTGTTCACCACGAAAGGCATCCAGGGTGACGTTAACCGCCATACCTCGTTCAATTTGTGCGGCCTCTACCTCATCGACTGGGGCGCTCAGGTACAAGCAATTATCGGCGATCAGATCAATCGCTGGTGGCGTCGCCACGCCCGATGGAGACGGCGTGATATATTCACCCACTTCGCCATTAATTTCGGCCACCACGCCGGAAAATGGCGCGGTCAACTCGGTCTTTTCCAGCATCGCTGCTTGCAACGATACCGCCGCTTGGGCGCTGTTACCACTTGCCTGGGCTTTTTTACAACTGGCGGCAGAAATGATCGCCTGCGTACTGGCGTTATCCAGGGCTTCGGCCGATACCAACTTCCTGGCTGCCAATTCGACAAACCGCGCTTGTTCGCGTTTATTGCGCTCGGCCATTCGACAACTTTCAATCACCGCCTGTTTAGCCATCTCAAATCGCGCCTTAGCGTCAACCAGTCGTGCTTGCTGGTCTTTATTCCATAATCGAATGAGAACCTGATCCTTTTTTACCTGATCGCCTTCGCTAACGAAGAGTTCTGCTATTTGACCACCTATTGGTAATGATAAACGAGAACGATTACAGGCTTTAACCGTACCCGCGCGCGTGTTAGAAACCGTTAAGTCTACCCGTCCCTTAGCCACTGGAGTTAAGGTCACTTTTACCGGCTCGTCTAGTCCGATATAAAGCCAACTAATGCCCATTATGGCTAACAAAACAGCGACCCATAGCATTTTATATTTCACTACTTATTACCTTATTTCTGACTGTAACCTAATCGAACAATAACATAAAAAAACATCTAAAAACCATGTACATGGTGTTTACTAAAATACATACTAGGCTTCAGTTTACCCTCTTTTTTTATAGGCCAGCCTTAGCTTCCTTACTTGATGCCAAGCAAAGATAAAACGTTTCAACAGCTTTTTCAGAACATGGCTGATGCAGCCATCTTGTTTAATGAGGCGGGAAGTTTAATTACATGCAATCAGGCCGCTTTAAACTTACTCGGCTACGAAAATAAAGCTGAGCTAACAGGCTTATCAACAGAGGATATTTCGCCCGACGTGCAATCAAATGGCGAAATATCGCACAGTAAAACTGTTGAAATCACTACACTTGCGTTTGCAAATGGTTTCCATCGCTTTGAATGGGAATACTTGAAACGTGATGGAACGCTTGTCTCCGTTGAAGTCGTCTTAACGCCCATCATCATAAATAATCAGCAGATGTTGCACGCTATCTGGCGTGATATTAGCGAACGCTTAGCCTTTGATAAAAAAATTTTAACCTCAGAAAAAAAATTACAAGCGCTCTATGATTCCAGTATGGATGCTTGGCTTCTGATGGACACATCAGGCTTTATTGACTGTAATAAGGCTGCTTTAAAGCTTTTCGGCTGTGACGATAAGGAACAGCTCTGTTCAATGCATCCAGGGGATTTCTCGCCTGTTAAACAGCCTAGCGGGGGTTTTTCTGCTGAAGAATCCGATAAAAATATTGCTATCGCGTTAAAAAAAGGCAGCCATAAATTTGAATGGATTCACAAGCGTGTTAACAATAATCAGTCCTTTTTTGCGGATATTTTATTAAGTAAAACAGAGGTAAATAACGAGACCTATATTCAGGTTGTTGCACGGGACATCAGCAAGAGTAAAGAAACCGAGGCCGCCTTACAAAATTCCGAGAAGAATCTGCGTACGTTATTTGACAGCAGCCACGACGCGTGGATTTTATCCGATATGAAGGGTGTATTTGATTGTAACAAGGCCGCACTGACTCTATTTGGCGTGGATAGCCTGGAAAGCTTCATATCCCTGACCCTTTTAGATTATTCTTCAGCTAAACAAGCCAATGATATTGATTCGGCCGTTGAAGCTAAGCGCTACATTAATATCGCATTAGATACAGGGAGTTGCCAATTCGAATGGCTTGCAAAGCGTTTTGACACAAAACAACCATTTTATATTGATGTTTCGCTCAATATGCTCGAGTTAAATGGCGAACAAGTTCTGCAGTCAACCTCACGTGATATCAGCGATCGTAAAAAAATTGAAGCTGAGGTTGAAAAATTAGCACAAAGCGATTCACTAACCGGTCTGGTCAATCGTCATGTATTAGCAGAACGCTTGGCGCACACATTAAAAGTTATGAAACGAAATAATAAATTTGGAGCTTTATTATTTATCGACCTTGATCAATTCAAGCACATAAATGACACCCTGGGTCACAACGCTGGCGATGCTTTATTAAAACAAGTAGCCGAAAGGTTGCCGCTTTGTGTTCGAGAAAGCGATACGGTTGCCCGATTTGGTGGCGATGAATTTGCCATCCTGCTTGAAGAATTAAGCGTAGACAGGCTAAATGCAGCCGCTCAGGTCGAATCTATCGCTAAAAAAATTCTAGCTGCACTCAACAAGCCTTATTTGTTAGATGGACGAAAACATTACAACACGCCCAGTATCGGCGCTGCGCTATATTCAGCCGATAACAACCCAGACGATATATTGCAACGGGCAGATATTGCAATGTACCAGGCAAAGGAGTCTGGTCGCAATACTGTTCGGTTCTTTGACCCAACCATGCAAAAAGCGATTGACGCTCGGGTCAACATCGAAAGAGGGCTTCAGGAAGCACTGATCAATAATGAATTTGAATTACATTATCAATTACAAGTCGACAGCGCTATGAAACCCCGTGGAGCAGAGGCTATACTTCGTTGGCATCAGCCACAAAATGGCTACACTCCACCGCTAGAATTCATAACGATTGCTGAAAAGTGTGGCTTAATGCTGCCTATCGGCCAATGGGTTCTTGAAACCGCCTGCAAACAACTCAGCGTCTGGCAAGCTAATCCATCAACTCAACATCTCGTTATCGCCGTTAATATCAGCGCCAACCAATTTAACAAGGACAGCTTCATCAATGATCTCTTCCACGCTATTAAACAGCACGATATCAATCCTCATTTATTGAAATTAGAACTCACCGAAGGTATGTTGTTAGAAAATATTGATGACATCATTGTTAAGATGGAAAAGTTAAAAAACATTGGCGTTAGCTTCTCGTTAGATGATTTTGGAACCGGCTACTCTTCCTTGCAATACCTCAAAAAACTACCGATTGATCAATTAAAGATTGATCAATCCTTTGTAAGAGACCTTGAGACTAATGATCAAGACCGTTCAATCGTTCAAACCATTATTGCTATGGCTAAAAGCCTGGGAATTGATGTCATCGCCGAAGGCGTAGAAACCGAAGAACAAAAACAACTACTCATTGACTATGGTTGCAAAAACTTTCAGGGTTACCTGTTTGCCAGAACGGTGCCCATAAAGGACTTTGAAGCCTTGCTAACATAAATAACGTCTCTCAGGTTTATATCCACGCATACTAAACTTATTGGAACTGAACGCTTTCTCAGCCAATTTCGACCGTATTTTCATCGTAAAAAAGCCCCAATTTTTATCAAAAAAAATGATATGTAAAACATAAGGAAAGTCACGCCTGTCCTGAATTCATATTTTACGTGGTAAAATAGGCCTTCGATTTACAAGGATAGACTTATCAGAGAGGCTTAATATGAAAATTGCGATCTTGTCACGTAACAAAAAGCTCTACTCCACCCGCCGTCTGATTGAGGCCGCCGAACTAAGAGGACACGAGGCAGTTGTTCTTGATGTGCTTCGCTCTTACATGGAGGTCGTACAGAGTAAACCGGAAGTGCATTTCAAGGGTGAAACCCTGGATGCTTTTGACGCCGTTATTCCCCGCATTGGTGCATCTGTCACCTTTTACGGCACCGCTGTTTTAAGGCAATTTGAAATGATGGGTGCTTTCCCACTAAACGAATCTGTCGCCATTTCACGCTCACGAGACAAACTTCGTTCACTACAACTACTTTCTCGAAAAGGCGTTGGTTTGCCCATTACCGGTTTCGCACACGATCCAGACGACATCAAGGACCTGATCAAAATGGTAGGCGGTGCTCCCTTGGTCATCAAGTTACTGGAGGGTACTCAAGGTATTGGCGTGGTGCTGGCGGAAACTAAAAAAGCCGCCGAAAGCGTTATCGAAGCGTTTATGGGCCTTAAAGCCAACATCATGGTGCAGGAGTACATTAAAGAAGCTGGTGGCGCGGATATCCGCTGCTTAGTGGTTGGCGATAAAGTCGTAGCGGCTATGAAGCGTCAGGCATTACCAGGTGAGTTTCGTTCTAACCTACACCGCGGTGGCAGCGCCACTTTGATTAAAATCTCACCGACCGAACGGGCTACGGCTGTCAAAGCGGCCAAAATTATGGGGCTAAATGTGGCGGGTGTAGATATATTACGATCACAACGTGGCCCGTTAATCATGGAAGTCAACTCTTCGCCTGGCCTTGAAGGCATTGAATTAGCCACTGGAAAAGATATCGCTAGCATCATCATTCAATTTATCGAAAAGAACGCCAAGCCCAATAATACGAAAACTAAAGGTCAGGGATAATAACGGTGATAAACAAGCCCTTGAGCATAAACGGCGTTACTGTTCCTGCTGGAACGCGGTTAACTGTTGAACTACCAGTCGGTCGATTATATACGCATACACCGATAACCATTCCCGTTCACGTCATTCAGGGAAAGCAAGCTGGCCCGCGTTTATTCATCTGTGCCGCCATTCATGGCGATGAAATCAACGGCGTCGAAATCATTCGCCGACTGATGAAGCTTCCTGCCCTGAAACGAATTCGTGGAACCATCATCGCTGTACCCATCGTTAATATTCATGGCTTAATCGATCATTCGCGCTACCTGCCTGACAGACGCGATCTAAACCGATCGTTTCCTGGTTCTGAAAAGGGTTCCTTAGCGGCCAGGCTCGCTCACCTTTTTATGCAGGAAATCGTTTGTCAAAGTAGCCATGGCATCGACTTACACACCGGCGCCATTCATCGCGACAACCTGCCACAAATTCGCGCTAATCTGGAGGATGAAGAAACCGACAAATTAGCCCGAGCTTTTGGTGTCCCTGTCATCATCTCATCTAATTTACGAGATGGCTCGCTGAGGGAAGCCGCGGCTGAATACGGCATTCCCATGTTGCTATACGAAGCCGGCGAAGCGCTACGCTTTAATGAAGTGGCTATCCGAGCAGGCGTTAAAGGCATTATTAACGTCATGCGAACGCTGGAAATGCTACCCGCCTCACGCAACAAAGCAAAAAAACACAGCGACCCTGTGGCTGCAGATTCTACTTCATGGGTTCGCTCGCCTGACAGCGGTATTCTACGAACCATGGTGGCGCTAGGTACACGAGTAAAAGAAGGCAGCTTGCTAGGCGTCGTATCTGATCCGTTTGGTGAAAAAGAAGCTAATGTCATCTCTGCCTTCAACGGCATCGTCATTGGCCGAACTAATCTGCCATTGGTGAATGAAGGTGACGCGCTGTTTCATATCGCTCGCTTCGAAAGCGTGCGTGAAGCGGCCAATAAAGTTGATGCGTTTAACGAAGAGCATTTGCACGAACAAATGCCGTCTCCACATCCGGAGAGCCCGATTATTTAACCCTGCCTTTAGGCTGTAAAATAATTACCTGACGACAAAAAACTCCGTAGGGATTAAAGCGTTCTAAAAATCAATTTGTAATTGGCTAATAAAGGCCGGATAGCTGAACCCATCATCATCAGGGCTATAGTACGAAAGCTCATTAATCAATCTGACTTTTTCGGCTAATTGCCAGGTCAACATCCCCTGATAAACCTCACCATGGTTCATGCCACGCGCCAGTTCGTCAACTGAACGACCTGTTAACGGCCTGAAAAACATGGTTCTTGAGGGGTGCTCATTGTCCACGTATTGATACTGTAAAGCCCAGGCAAAACCGAGGTTTTCTGCGCTTGATTGATATGATCGGCTAATACCTAACGTCAACGCGCTAGAGCTGAGTGAATCGGTCAACTTACCCTTGGTATTTGTTGCCAATCCGCCTTCGGCTTCTGATTCAAAATCGGCCCATGAAAGCCAACCACGCCATCGATAACCTTGCACATCCGCAAATAAGCCAAACCATTCGTTACTCAAGCGCACACCCGTTGGTTGAAACCTGGTATCCAGAGTCCCAGAGTCATCGGAAGTGCTATAAGAGCCGCCAAAACCGTAGGTAAAAGGCCCTTCTTTGAATTGATATTCATCATCACTGGGTGAAACGCCCGTTGGGCGAATACCAACACCTACGCTAAAAAGCGTACTATTATTATCATTATTAAGTGATAAATCTGGGCCATTAAAAAAACCTATATCGTAGTGCAATGTATTGCCAAAAAGCCCCCTTGAGTGCGACTCAGGAAGACCGTAGTCACCACGACTCAGCGTAATACCCCGCGCACGACCTGCGGCTCCGGGTGCCAGGTATTCGGTAAATTTTCGCTCTACGCTAGCCGACACTTGTGGCCGTCTGGTATAGCCCGGTATAAATTGCTGGCCAACGGCAAGTGTGCCTATTGTGTCATCAAAATGTTCAAACCGAACCCAGGCGTCCAATAGATTATTGGCATTGGAAAGGCCAGGTACTTCATTCGCCGCCTCGTATTGATAACGAAAGCCGATTTTATCCGCCATATAGCCATTAAAACCAAACCTGGCCCGTCTTAGGGTGAAACTATTCGTTCCTTCTAAGCCATCTTTAGACGGCACGAAGGTATAACGAGGTTGCAAGCGACCCCATACTTTAAAGTTAGGATAGGATTTGGCCAGTTTTATCGGAGGTTGTGATTTTCCCTGCGCCGCTATTTTTTTTTGCTGCTGTTTTGCAGCTGAGGCCTTCAGTTTTATTGCCGACACCTCATTTTCACTGAGTATCCCTTTTTGTTGAAGTGCTTCTAAAACGGCATCCACATAAGCATTTGAAGGGTTGGCAAATACCGCCCAGTTGGACAGCAATAAAACAGTCATCAGAAAGGTTTTTAATAACACAACTTGCCTCACCTGAACGTCTACTTAGTTTTTTGAGGATACAAAAAGCTGGCTAAGGCAGGTATTAAAATAATAGCCCCCAACATGTTCACGAAAAACATATAGGCTAATAAAATGCCCATATCGGCTTGGAACTTAAGGTCTGAAAAATACCAGGTTGCCACACCAATTGTCATTGTAACGGAAGTAAAAATAACCCCAGTACCTACTTCTTTTAATGATTCATAATACGAATCCATCAGTGAAGTTCCAGCAGTCATATGAGCCCGCATACGTGCAAATAAGTAAATTCCGTAATCAACCCCAACACCTACCCCCATGGCTAATACGGGTAAGGTCGATACTTTTAAACCGATGCCTAAATACACCATCACTACGTTGGCTAAATAAGCCACCAATGCCAACGGTAAAACAATACAGATGGTCGCTCGAATAGACATAAAGGTAACAAAGCAGAATAGACCCACCGCGGCAAATAAGATCAGTTCAATTTTGGTTTGCGCCTTGGCCACAATTTCATTCGTCGCCGCCATAATGCCCGCGTTACCCATGGCTGGTACGAAATTGACCTGTGTATTTTTATTGTTTAGGTTAAATTCTTTCACCGCATCGATAACGCGTTCCAACGTTTCTGCCTTGTGATCGGTTAAGTAAATGGTCACCGGCATAATACTGCAATCGTTTGAAAACAGCGCTTGAGACATCTCCACCCGATAGATATTGGCCGAGATCATCTTTTCATTTCGAGGAATACCCAAAAATTTAGGGTTTGCTTCGTAATTACCGATATTGCGCTCACGGATCACCTGTGATAATGCTTTAACTGATTGCACACCGTCTACATTTTTAAGTTGCCAAACAAAGTCATCAATCGTTTGCATGACATTAAAATTAACACAAGATCCTTTTTGTTCTGCTTTGGCTAAAATAACTAGTTCGTCTAAACCAACGGAAAACTTTGACTGTATAGCATCTGCATCCTGGTTATATCGCGCATCAGGCCAAAATTCTGGCGCCCCAGCTTCTACATCACCAACGATTAATTGATCCTGCACCGACAAGGCGTATACCGCAAGGCCCGATGCAAACAGCAAAATAATGGCTGCATTTTTTCGTTTAGTAAACTGTGAAAGTGTCTTCCAGAAAGCATGATTTTCACCCTTAATGTTACTTTGCGCGCGCTTAATTTCATTATCATTTAGCTTAATATAAGACAAAAATATGGGCAGCATAATTTTATTGGTCAGCAGCATCACCGCCACACCAATACTGGCAATAATGCCCAATTCTCTAATGATTGGGATATCAATTAATACGATAACGCCAAACCCAACAGCATCCGAAATAAGCGCCGTTGCTCCAGGAATAAACAGTTTATAAAAAGCCTGACGTGCCGACTCTATCGAGTTTTCGCCCTTTGCTACACCCAGCCGCCAAACGTTGGTCATTTGAATAGCATGGCTCACGCCTATTGCTAATATGAGAAACGGCACCAATATCGACATCGGGTCAACGCCATAGCCTAAGATTTTTACTATCCCTAATTGCCAACTAACCGACACCAATGCGGTAACAATAACTGCCATCGCTAACTTAATTGAGCCGGCAAAAAAGATTAATAAAATAAACGTGATGGCCAACGTAATAATGAAAAAGTTTATAACACCTTCTGCACCATTAATGACATCCCCAATAAAAGGCGCAAACCCAATAATATGGATTGCCATTGAATCTGTTTCATAGGTTTCCCTGATTTTACTGAGTCTTTCAGCAAACACTTCATAATTAATTTTTTGCTTTGTTATGGGATCAATTTCTACCAAATCAGCAATAACCAATGCACCAGATAAGTCTTTAGCCACCGTCTTGCCAATTTCAGACGACTTGAAAAGGTTGTTTTTAACTTCTTCAATACGATCCGGCGTAGCAATAAAATCTGCAGGCACAATTTTAGAGCCGGTAAAGCCTTCCTCACTCACCGCAACATAATTAACGTTTGGGGTAAAAAGAGAGGTAACAGTTCGTGCATCCACACCATCCATGACAAGAACATCCGATGTTATTTTCTCAAGCACGGTAAAAAATTCTGGGCTGAACATATCACCATTTCTATTTTCAACAAAAATGGTGACACGGTTGGCGCCACCAAATTCATCACGGTGGTCAGTAAATGTCTTCATATAAGGGTGCGATAAAGGTATCGCCTTATCAAACCCTGGCGAAAGCTGCTGATTAAGCCCTTGATAAGCTAAAAACACTGTCAGCAATACGCCTATTGTTAAAATAACTAGCCGGTGGTTTAACAAGCCATTGGCTAGAAAGTCTGAAATTTTATGGACTAAATTAGATTCATGTTTCATTCTCATACTTTCTTTCCTTAATTTAATCCGTTAATTGTTGAAGTGACATTTTTCGTACGCCGCCCGCCATCGAAGCTAAATAAACCGAATTTCCCAATATCGTCACGGCGGTATAATCAACCCGGGATGGATCTTCTATCGCTTTTATTAATTGGCCCGTCTCATTTAGCACTAAAATAGCGCCCCCACGTCCTACAACAAACACTGTTTTATTATCATTGGTAGCAACAGAACCCAGTAAAAACTGATCCGTTCCAGTATCAATTTTTTCCCACTCTAAGGTGGAAGGGCTCAATAAATATAAGCGGCCACTCATGCCAAACACCAAATATTTATTAGCAATCTTATTAACACCAAAAAAAGAACCTTCATAAGGTGATAGAACGGCCTGCCAATCCGTCAACCCATCTTTAGAATAAAAAATACCACCACGCTCAGCAACAACCAACGCTGTGCTTTCGAGCCGCTCAATCGCAAACAGATGATTTTGATACCAATCTTCAACCGATAATATGGTGAGCTGCCATGTTTTACCGCCATCTTCGGTCACCCTTAACTCACCGTCCGTACCCAGTACATAGCCTTGCAGTGGGCTAACAAAATTTACTGACATATAAAACCGCTCTTCTTCCGGTTTATAGTGATTTATTGTCCACGTTGCCCCAGCATCAACTGAATGTAAAATAGTCGACTCATGCCCTACAATCCAGCCTTCTTTATTAGATGAAAAAGATATCCCCGTTAGCGTCACATCAACTGGAGATTCAATTTGCAGCCATGACGCACCTTCATCATCGGATTTTAAAATAATCCCTCTTTCGCCCACTGCAAAAACACTGTTTTCATGTGTCTCAAGGTCTAAAAATACTGCTTCCTTTGATAATGGCATTTGTAATGCTGGCCTGGCGCTGGTTACCGCAAATGCATTATTACCTAGCACCAAAAGCACAAAAAAAACTATTTTTAACATCAATTACTCCCTTACTTATTTCAAAAAAAACCAAGGCTAAAAATTTAGCCTTGGTTTTAATCTCAACACTAGTCTTGCCTAACTAACCCTTATCTACGCCCAAACTTTCTTAAACCTTGGGGCGTGAAAATATCAACGTTATATTCAATATCTGCCGCTTTAGAGACAATTTTAGGGCCACCTACACCTAGGTCTTTACCCGCTTGGAACTGCCAGTTTGGAAAGGTTGTATAACGGCCATTAATTAAATCCATCTGCATATCGCCTACAGCACGCGTGACATTTGGGCCATAAAAGAACGTGTTGTACTGCTCACCGACACGCCATAAACGGTCTTTTGCATCATAGGCTTCAAAGGCCAAACCAATCCAGGTATCTTCATCAAAGTACGCTGTATGGCGTTTATATAAATGGCGTTGGCCTGCTTTTAATGTTGAATCAATAACCCATACACGATGTAGCTCATAACGAACCAGGTCTTGATTAATATGGTTTTCACCAAAAATTTCGTCATAGGGCGTATCCGCATTCGTTAACTTATAGTTGTTATAAGCAACAAATAACTCTTTACGTACCGGTTTCGAATAGTCATGCCTAGGGTAGCTGCCCCCAAACCAATGCATCCAACGACTGGCAACGGTACGTTGACCATCTGAACCAAATGACGGACTATCATGGAAGCCAATTTCTGGCGCCTTACGAACCCGGCGTTGCCCTGGAATATAGAGATACACCTGGAAGTCGTAGTTATCCACAAAGTTACAGCCACCAAATACCAAGCCCGAAGAGCGCGGGGGTTTTTCAATCTGCCACGAATCACATAACAGCGCACCCTTGTCTCTTTGCATCCATTTTGAGTCCTTCATTCCATCACCGGCTTGCGCCCACCAGGGCCAGGTTTGACGCTGGCGCATCACCACATCGGTTCTGTTACCGTATGAGTCAGTCAAAGCGCCATTAACCGCTGAGTCAGCTGATAAACCTCTAAATGCAAGATAGTGATTCCACGCGGCTTCTTCACCTGTTTTAGGAATAGGGAAAGGAATGCCGCCACCTTCAATGTGGTCACTTAAACAGATGCGGCCTTTTTCAGCATAGTCTGGGCAAATTTTAATATTTTTTGCCTGAGCCAAAGTGGCATCGTAAACCCAAGGATCGTTCGCGCCCGTTCTATGAGTTGGATAAACATGCATACGGAATGATTCAGGGTATTGCTTAAACATACCTACCTGACCCGGCGTTAGCTTATCTGCATACTCCGTGTAATTCTCTGCTGTAATCGTAAACAACGGTTTTTCATCCGCAAACGGATCGGCCAGACTATCGCCATAACCATTAGCCACCCCTTTAATCGGCTGGCTATTCCACTCAGGAATACTGCCATCGGCATTACCCGCCCGAATCGCACCCGATGGCGTTAGTTCTGTTCCGCTAACGCCCAATTTAGCCAACTCATCTGCATTCAGTTGGGCAAAAGCAATACTGGGTAACAACGCAGCGGTTAAAGCCACTGCCGTTGTTATTTTTAGCTTTTTTATTAGACCTTTCATTGTCTTCTCCTTAAAAACTACTTTTTTATATTTATAAAATAACATAGCGCTTAGAACGAATAGCTGACATTGGCTTGGATAAAGTCACGATCCGTTCGACCATTCAAACGACTACCCGCTTGATTGATCTGCGAATTCGAGCCGTCAAACATCGTCCAACTAAGGCCACCTGTCCAGGTCCCACCGCCGTAGCCAAAGTTCACACCTAGGGTAAGTGCTTTTCTGTCATCTACAAATAGAGGGACAATCTCGTTAGACACCCCTTCTACGTCATATTTGAACGCCACAAAGGGAGAAACCGATGCCACATTAAACAGTGCCGCCTCATAGGTAAGCGACTGCTTAACCTGAAAGCCCCAAAAGTTATCGGTTACCTGGGGATTAAACACTGATCTGAATGAACCGACACCCAGAGCCTCATTTTTCTGTGGTAAGCCATCAATCCAACCATAGGCCACTTCAGCTAATGTACTATTAGCATCTGCACCCATAAACCCAACACCCCAAATACGTTGGAAGGTCATTTGTAGCTGGTGTCTATCCACTAAGTCATAACCTTTAACCCTATCACCTGACGCACATCCAGCACAGTTAACGGGAATGCCTAAGGCATTTAGTACAGGCGCTGTCATTTGAATGGGCGCATCTTTACGCACATGGTATTCACCAGCAACAACCCAACCTTCAATATTGGTATTAAATGACACACCAAAGCGCTCGATATTCTCTACATATTCAAGAAAATACTGATTCTCGCCAAAAATGGTTGAAATCATCGGCACGTGATCGTGTAGATTTTGGTAATAAAAAGCTATCTCACTACCGTTGAACAGTTCTGGGAAAAACTTTCTAATCGCCAAGCCATACTGTCCACCTTTTGCCCACTGAGAACCCACTTGGACTAAAGAGCCACCGACTAAGCCACAATGTACCCCGTCGTGGGAAACACAAGCACCGTTTGGTGAACCGAAAGGGCCAACTGTCAACTCACCCGTCTCTCCGTTACCTGCATCGTCAAAACCGCCGCCTTTACCCGCGCCATCCAGGGTCGTAAAAAACCCACCGGCAGGGTCTAGCTCAATCGGATCAAAGTCAAATAAATAAAAGGTTTCTACTGTCCATTCATCATTAAGGTTCCAAGAAACATACGCCGCATTAGTACCAATAAAGGCATCTTTAAGTGCGCGGCCGGGTTGTCTTAATTTATTTAGATCAACCGTATTAATGTCGTTAATGGAGCCTTGGATAAAGGTATTTTCACCCCAGCTAATCACTTGCTTACCCAATCTGATATTGACTTGATCGTTATCACCAAAGTAGCCATACACAAAGGCATCGGTAAAGGAACCTTCCGTCACCAGCTTATCACGACTGTCTTTTGCTAATTTTTCTTGGTCGTAGGCGTTGTCATAAAAGTAATTACCACGAACCAGCAAACCAACATTTCTGTAATCTAGCGCAAAAGTGCTAGAGCCACGAATGGCGTTACTAAAGATATCACCGGCATCTTTAAAGTTACGGTTACCATAGGCTTGCATATTATCGGTATCCGCATCTTCAGTACGCATTGCAATACCATAAGTTAAATCGGTATCAAACGACCCTTTGAGTTCACCGTGATGAAAGCTGAATGCGTGAGCCAGTGTTCCTTGCGCTATCAAAAGCACAAAGGCCACCAAGCCAGCACTCGTCTTGAAAAACGAATGTTTTTTCATGAATATCTCCTTCTTATGTTTATTTTTTTACGCCTTATTGCTAGGCGTTGTGAGCAAGCTACTCCTGTTGTTAGATTAGAACAACAGAAAATATGCACAAAAAATGATTTTGAGCACTTTTCAAACTGCAATGCCTTTATTTGGGGGTTTACTATCCGGGAAATTTATCGATTTTTCGGCAACGAATGGAAACAGTGAGAATTAGTCAAGCTGTTATTAACGACGCGAACGCACAGCCATACCCCGATAAATCTCGGGCATAAAAAAAGACCTACGATTTCTCGTAAGTCTTTGATTATATTGGTGGGCCTTGAAGGACTTGAACCTTCGACCAATGGATTATGAGTTATTCATACCCCACCTATCAGCACCCCATATAAAGCAACAATTCACGCCTTCAACACCATATAAACACTAACCTTCATTGCTTATACGTAGCATTCCTTAAATAACTAGAATATACTCATAATCACTGATAAAAGTTACACCTGAGTCACACTGAGAAAATTATGGATAAAAAATTCAACTTCACCCAAGCAAGAATTAAAAACCTTGCCGCACCTGATAAGGGCCGTATTGATTACGTGGATACAGACACCAAAAAGTTAGTTTGTAGAGTTAGCCACACGGGGAATAAGTCATTTTTAGTTACCAAGCGCGTGGATGGCAAGTTAAAGAACGTCACCATTGGCAAGTTCCCAGACGTAAACGTTACCGAAGCGAGAAACAAAGCAAGAAAAATACTCACATCGTTAACTTCAGGCATAGATCCAACAGCAGAAAAGCGTAAACAGCGAATTAATCAAACACCGCTCAAAGAAGTGCTGGAGCAATGTATCGAAAAAAGCGATTTAAAACCAAGCACTGCAAAAGATTACCGCTATAAATTAGCCCTAGGTTTCCCCGACTGGCTAAACAAACCCGTTAACAGCATTACCAGTGCCATGGTATTGGCTAGGCATAAGAAAATAAGCCAAACGGGGAAAACCACCGCCAACACCACCATGCGAGTACTGCGCCTAACGCTTAACTACGCCAAAGCCGTGGAAATGATAAGCGACACACCCACCGACGTATTAAAAAACGCAAAGTTATGGCATAAGAATCAACGCAAAGACCGAGTGATACCTAGCGACCAGTTAAAGACATGGCATGAAGCCGTTGAAGCACTGCCCAACGAGAAAGCAAGAGTTTATCTATTAATGGCCCTATACATGGGATTTAGAAGCATAGAGGCGTTAAAGCTTGAATGGGCGCACATTGACCTAGAAAACAACACCATCACGCAATACAACACAAAAAACGGTTCAGATCACAAGCTACCTATACCAACAGCACTACAGCCACATATCAATAAATTAAAAGACAGCACCGGAACGCATAAATGGGTATTTGCCAGCACAATAATAATAAATGGCCAGATAACGGGCCGACCAATGGCAGTACCAACTAAGCAAATAAAAGCCGTAACCAAAGCTTGCGGCGTGGAGTTCACATCACACGATTGCAGACGCACCTTTGCCACGATAGCAGAGGCCGTAAGCATACCAACAACGATGATTAAGCGATTAATGAACCATGTGACAAGCAACGACGTAACAGGCGGTTACATCATCACAGAGGAGGAAACCTTGAGAAAGGCTATCAACAAAATAGCGGGCTACATTCAAGGCAGGGTAAACCAAAAAGACAATGTGATTCAATTACACGGATAACCAATGATTAAGCTAACACTGGCCGGAAAGTTTTTAACCTTGAACAGCTTCCCAAAATTAAAGAGAGGACTAGAACGCAGAAAAGAGAATAATAAAATTAACCTGCGAATAAATTACGCTATTACAAAAGGGTTATTAACTAGCAATCAAAATAATGAGATTAATATAATTGATTTATTCAGGTGGGCGATAAGCGCAGGAAAGGGAGGCGAATTATATTGGCCATGGCTAGGGGAATGTATCAATCTTCCACTAGAACCTATACGCGCTGGCGGTTCGTTAATAACGACAAGCCAAATAGTACTTCCAGTTGATGTAAAAGAGTGCCAAACCATGCTTATTGACTCAATAAATAAAGCCGCAGAAACACAGAAACAACTAAACGCTTTATTAAAAAAAAATGAAGAGCTGGAAACCACAAGACTAAAAAGGATAGACGGCGGAAAAAAAGGGGGAAAGTAAGCACTGGTAAACACCAACCAGAATAATATTGTCCAGAAAATAAAGAGGTTAGACATTTTATTTTCTGTGCATATACTGCTTTAAGCATGTTCAACAAAGACCGCGGGAGGTCACGACATGCAACAGCAGATAATAAAACTATTTCAGGTTAAAAATTTAACGGGGTTAAGTGGTTCGACAATTTACCGACTTGCTAGACTGGGGACTTTTCCAACCCCAATTAAGTTAAGCGAGCGATCAAGCGGCTGGATAGCAGAAGAGGTTAATCAGTGGCTTGATGACAAAATCACATCATCACGCAAGGTGGTGATGTAATGAATGAATTACAAGACTTAATGCTACCGGCAGATGCGGCAACGTTTTTATGCACAACTAGAGCAACCCTCGCAAAATACCGGTCAACCGGTGAAAATAAAATACCTTACCGACGGTTAGGCAAGAAGATTTTATACAGCCGTGCAGACCTAACGAAGTATTTAGCAAAGCATAGCTTCAACCGCGTTGATGGTGGTGAATAATGGGCACGCTACCGAATAAGGCAGACCTACAGCAAACTAATATTGTTAATGTAGATCAGCACCATAAAAGAATCACCACGAATTCGTTACAAGTTGCTAAGCATTTCGATAAACGGCCATCCAATGTTAATCAAAGAATCGCATCATTAGTAAAAAGGGGACGGCTGAAAGTTAAGCCGTCCTATTATCTAAACAAACAAGGAAAACAACAAAAGTATTACGAATTAAACCGCGATCATTTCTTACTTGTGGTGCTGGGCTTCACCGGTGATAAAGCAGACGGCTATAAGGCCGACTTTATTCAGCTATTTAACCAAGTAGAGGAAGACGCAAAGCAATGGCAGGCGCACCGCCAAAATGTAATTGAACCAACAAAGACCTGTAATGACTCAACTGCACGGCTAATACTTGAGCTAAAAAAGGAAATACCAGAATCCAGAAAACCAGAGCTTTTGTATAATCACATTCAAAAAGCAGTCAACAAAGCCGCAACAGGGAACGCTAATACAAAACGCGCAGAAATGAACAGCGAGCAACTAAAATTAGTTAAATGGCTGGAAGTGCGCGTACACGAAGAAATAGAGCGCATGAGAGCTTTAAACGTTAGCGCGGTGGATATCAGACAAAGCATATTAGATACGCTTAAAGCCAACACACTGGCAGGCTAAAAGCATGAGCTGTACAGTCGATGCGGTTTTGACACACGAAAAGCAAAGCAACCCCAACAGCTATAAGGCTTCATTGAAAAGTGAAACACCTTTAAGCGACACGCTGAAAAGTACGGGCGGTTTTGACATAGCGGTTTTGACACACAAAACAGAAGGCGAGGCCATTCCACATAAGGCCTTGCCAATTTCTGAAACAAGTTTAAAGGAGCGGTTATTTCTTTTATCTATTGCAGACCTTAATTTATCCAACCAAGAAAAGAAGAGAAAACGCACCCAAAACAGGAAGAAGATTACACATAAAGAAGACTTCGCCTACAAAGATAAAACTTACCGAGTCAATGCGGCAAAATCCGGC